>JALTEE010000481.1 GCA_027007865.1 bacterium | reverse complement strand
TAAAATATCTATATCATAATGAAAACACTTTCGATAATATCGTTATTTTTGCTCGGAATAGCATTAGTTCTTGCGATTTTGACCTATTCCCCACACGATATCACTTTGGGAGAATGGTTTCTGCCATCACCTCGTCCTGTTCAAAACTTAACGGGTCCTTTTGGCGCGTGGGTGGCTTTCTACGCAATTAAAATTGCCGGTTATTTTAGCATAATTTTAGGATTGCTGCTGATATTGTGGAGCATCGGTAGAATACTTTCTTGGAAATTTGCCCGACTCGCAAAAATAACAGGGTTTGTCTTCGGATGGATTGTTGCTTTTGCGCTGCCGATTGCCGCTATTGGCGGAGAATTTAAGGAAATTCTAATCGGCAAAGCGGGATTGTCATTGTCGAAATTGCTTGCGCACACAGGTTCCGTCGGGGAAGTCGCCATCGCATTCGCAATATTTATCGTATGGGTTTTCTGGTCCACAGGAATCGGTTTTTCGCGACCTGCGAGATGGATTGCAAATTCCGTCGGAGCAATTTTCGGCATCGCTGGCAGCATTTCCGAAAAACGCAAGGAAAAAGCCCGCAGAGAACGGCAAAAAATAATCGAGCAGCACCGACAACGGCAGGAACAAATTCACAGAAAAATTTCTGCAACGAGAACTGGAAATATTGTTCCTGGACAACTCCCCGAAGAACTATTAATTCCTCCGCAAAAGCAAGTTTCAGAAGGCGAAGCAGATAAACCGCTCGAAACATCGCCCGGATTGGAGGATATGGAATTCGTTCCACCGCCGATTGTTTCGGGTGAACAAGCCGAAAATGCAAAAGTCGGTTCGTCCATCGAAGAAAAAATTTCCGTGATACCACCATTTAGTTCGTCGGCAGGTTCGGAAGAAGTAATCGTTTCCGCACCGGCGCAGGAGAATGCTGAAATTGCCCAAACTCCCACAGAAAATGCGGAACAAGAAAGTGCGGAAGAAAAATTGCCACCCTGGTTGATGAGAAAAATCCCTGATACAGCGCCCGGTATAATCGACGAAAAAACAGGTATCGACGAGAGCGAAAAAGAAGAAGCACAGAACATTGAAACAACAGTGGAATCGGCGACGGAAACTCCCGAGCAAATCGAGGTAATTGAGCCTGTGGAAAGTCCTGGCGTGGAAATCGATGCTGTGGAAAACGAGGAAGAGGAGGAAGATATCGGCGAGGAAATCAAAGAAGGCGATGCCGATAAAACAGTTATCGAGGAAGATGGTGAGAGCGTTATAAGACTTTCTGAAACACCTTTCGAGAGTCCTCCGTTGGGAGAAATTTTTACGCAGCCACCACATCGAACACAGCAATATTCCGAATACGAACTGCGCATTAAGGCGAAGCAACTTTTTGATGCGCTCAAAACATATAAAATAAACGGTCAGATAAAAGCAATTACGCCTGGTCCAGTCATTACGAGGTATGAATTCGAGCCGGAGCCGGGAACGAAAGTGTCGCGCATTTCACAGTTGGCGGACGACCTCGCTCTCGCACTGAAAGCCCGCGATGTCAGAATCGTTGCACCGATACCCGGCAAAGGAACTGTCGGCGTCGAAGTGCCGAACAAGGAAATCGAAACTGTTCATATTTTGAATGTGCTCGAGTCGCCCGCTTTTATGAATTCGCAAGCGTCGCTGCCAATCGCACTCGGCAAAGGCGTTGCTGGCGAACCTATTGTCGCAGACCTGTCGAAAATGCCTCATCTGTTAATCGCAGGCGCAACAGGTTCCGGAAAATCCGTCTGCATAAATTCCATTATAACGAGTTTCGTGTGTAAAAAAACGCCGATGGAACTACGCCTGTTGCTCATCGACCCGAAACGGCTCGAACTATCGATTTACAATGGTATTCCATTCTTGATTGCGCCTGTTATCGTGGAGAACAAAGAGGCATCTGCGGCATTCAACTGGGGACTTATAGAAATGGAACGACGATATAAAAAACTTGCAGAAGCCCGCGTCAGAAAACTGGCGGACTACAACAAAATGGTCGAAAATAAACCAGAACTCGGGCACCTGCTACCGCATATAATCATTATCGTGGACGAATTGGCAGATTTGATGATGACCGTCGCAAACGAGATAGAAGAACCCATTGCTCGTCTCGCACAAATGGCGCGTGCTGTGGGAATTCATCTCATTCTCGCAACACAGAGACCGTCAGTCGATGTGGTTACAGGTATAATCAAAGCGAATTTCCCATCGCGCATCGCATTCAAAGTGCGCAGCAAAATCGATTCGAGAACAATTCTCGATATGGGGGGAGCGGAACGATTGCTCGGGCAAGGCGATATGCTTTATCTGCCGAGCGGTTTCGCAGACCCCATCAGAATTCACGGCTCCTATGTTTCCACCGAAGAGACCGAATCTCTTGTAGAATACTTAAAGCAATTCCCAAATCCGCAGGCGATGCAACTTTCGTTCAAGGAGGAACTTGCAAAAAGAGTTTCGCAAACCGAGCAGGACGATTTATTCTGGGAGGCGGCGAAAATCATTGTTATCGCGCAAAAGGGCTCCGCATCGCATCTCCAGCGAAAATTGCGCATCGGATATACGAGAGCCGCATCGATTATCGACCAACTCGAAGCGGCAGGCATAGTAGGAACTTTCGAAGGTAGCAAAGCGCGGGAAGTCCTCATCAAAACACTCGACGAACTCGATGAATTGAAGAAAAATATGCAGTAAAATGAGGCGCGCCTGCAGGAATGGAAAGCACATAAGGAAACGAATAGTGTATTTGAAATAAATTTTAAACTTGATATAGGCGAGGAAATCGACAATTATTAGTCGAATAATAAAACAGCGGGAATTCCCCCTCCATCGAATTCCCGCTATAATTTTTACTTTGCCAGAAAATTATTTTATCAACACAGCGCGCTTCGTATCCGTGAACTCTGGATGAACGATTCTGCAGAAATAGATGCCGGTCGGGACATTGTTGCCCATATCGTTTTTGCCATCCCAAACCACAGAATAATATCCGGGCGCCGTGGATTTGTTCCACAAAGTCCGCACTTTGCGTCCGCTCTGGTCGTATATCTCAAGTTGCACATTGTTTCCGTGTCCATAAGGTATCCCGAACTGAATTGTTGCTGTCAAGTTAAATGGGTTCGGTATCGCCGACGACAGGAAGAATTTATCGGGTAAATGTTGTTCAGCGGCGCTGACAGGTGCGGAAACAGGATAGATATACAATTCCATCTCGACACTTTTACCTTGCGCGGGTGGAAGAGTAACTTCGCTCTGCGCACGCAAATCGACATCGCCGATGCCCGGTATTTTCAACATCGCTATATATCCATCCGGCAATTTACTCACATCCCAATACAGCGTTATTTGCTGGTCGGAATACTGCCCGGGTTCGAGAACCGTATGGTAACTGTAAATGTTCTGCTCTTCGTTGTAGAAAGAATATGCAAGTTCTTTACCATCCTTTGTAAAATACAATCTCATAGGATTTTTTATATCGGGTGGATATGTGAACGGTGGCATTTCTTCACAATCGGCGAATTTTCTGGTAGAAAATCCTGCTCGGTTATATACATCCCATTCGTAGCCGTTCTGAGGTTTTGCAGATAATTGGACAAACCATTCTGTCTCAGACATTGTCGTTCGTCGTAAAAGCGCAGCCGGCGCCTGTGATTCAACATACATAATCACATCCAAACTATCTTTGAGCGTGTCGGTCATAATCCAGTATCCTTCCCATTCATAGATAAGTGTGTCATCAGCTACCTCACCATTTATTGCTATATGCACATAAGCCCAACTTGTTTCACTCACTCTTCGCCACACAGCAATATAACCTTGAAGCCATCTTGCTACTGCAGCATCAGTGATTTTTGCTGTGCTGTCCCCGGTAGCATAGAAATGCCTAACTTGCCATTTATCAGGTCTAACCTTTATTGTATCGTCCTGCGGGTTGTAGAATGGATTTGCAAGCATATTATATTTTGTATTATTGCTCGAACCGTCATATTTCCAAAGCGGCATTTCAAAACTGTCCGTCGTATCTGCCATCACGCCATATACATCGAACGGGATAGCGTCGCAGTGAATTTGATTGCCCCAAAAACCGAGACCAGGTGAAAATCTATCGGGATTATGTGTGCCATCGGGTCCTTGATATCTTCTATAAGAACCTTCCGATGGATAATAGCGCAAAATTCTATACCAACTCTCCCAAGTTCCACAGTTGGAATCTGAACTATCGCCGCAAACCGTGTGCATATCATCGTATAGAACGATATCCTGCTCGCCGTATCCGAGTCCTGTGCTGTCACATCCGTGTGCATGGGCGAAATGACGGTATGCTACCGTATCTTCCCGTGGATACAGGGGAACACCGAACAGCGTATATCTACGCCATAAAATATTGTTCGCATAAGTAGCATTATAAGGCTGCTGGTATTTTATTACATTATTCACTGTTTTGATATATGGGTTAAAGGTGTGTGATGAGATTGTAATCCATCCGCTGTCAGTGGTATCGGAATAGATAAATTTGCTTGTGTATGCGGCATTCCCTTTATCTGCCCAGATTCGGACTGTGTCAGCGTGCATAAGAGAATCATCCCAGACACTATCGCCACCGAATTTCTTAAAGTTCACATAGTCAACCAGCCCACCTGCGAATGTCCTTGGTGCAGAACTATCAGGTGGATCAAACTCTATCGGGTTGGCGGTCCTGAATTGTTCATAGAAATCGATGGTAACGAGTTTCGGCTCGGTTTGTGTTCCTGCGTGTGTGGGGTCGACAACGGCGACATCATTGTTTGCAGTGTCGGGTCTCGCCCAACGGTGATAATTCGGGTCGCACGGGTCGCCCTCTGGACAACTACCATCCGCTGCACTCTGAAAAATCGCCTTTTTTTCATACCAGAAATTATCTCCCGATTGCACAGAATCGACCCATACAGCGAGAGTTCCAGGCGTTCCAATCGTGTCATCTTTCCAAATACCTCGATATAGATAATGAACGACAACTTTGAGCGTATCTCCCCAGATACTCATCGCATCAGCATCTCCGTTCACAGCGCGCTGCGTATCTTCGGCGCAAAAATATACATAGAGCATTTTTTCGCCGTGATAGAAACCCTGCTCATCCTTATATGTTCCGCCATTTACAGTTGTTACCGCAGTCTGCCCGAGTGCACTTCCCCACATATCGTAACCTCCGCCACTCGCTCCAACAGGACCACCAGCACCATAATAAGATTCTTTGAGCGTGTATTGACCATAGCAGAGCGCAAAGGCAAGCAATACCAGTAAAAATATTGAATACTTTTTCATTGATTATCCTCCATACTATTTATATTTGATAGTAATATATTTATAATTATTCAAATGTCAACCCCTCAATTGAAAAAAGTATTTTTTTCTTT
>JALTEE010000480.1 GCA_027007865.1 bacterium | reverse complement strand
GTCGATGTGCTGCGCGAACAAATGTTTCAAATCGCAGGTAATGCTCAGCTCGAGCGAAATGCATCGGGGGCGATTCCCGAGACGCAAAAAGCAAAAGTTTTTTAGGGTTCGGGAAAAGCATTTTATAGTTTTGGAAAAGTTTTATTATAATTGGACAAAAAATTGCTTTAATCGGCAAACATAAATAAGGGGATTTTAATGAAAATATCTTCTCTTGCATCTTCGATAAAAGGAAGTCCTACACTGCGTTTGTCGGCGCAGGCAGCGGAAATGCGTTCGCGCGGACTCGATGTAATTGCACTTTCAGCGGGCGAACTCGATTTGAAGCCGCCGAAGGTCGTGGTGGATGCGGCGAAAAAGGCGATAGACGACGGCATAATCAAATATACTGCTGCATCGGGAATGCCGAAATTGCACGATGCCGTTGCGCAAAAATTTGCAATAAAACATAATATCGAATTGAAACGCGAAAATGTCATCATCACTGTGGGAGCAAAACAAGCGCTGTCGAACATTATGATTACAATTCTCGAACCCGACGACGAAGTCCTGATTCCTACGCCGTATTGGGTCAGCTATCCCGAAATGGTGAAACTCGCACGCGGAAAACCTGTGATTGTCGAAACGGCGGCGGAGCACAAATTCAAAATTAAAGCGGACGACATCGAGAAAAACGCTTCTGCGAGAACGAAAGCGCTGCTGCTGAACTCGCCGTCCAATCCGACAGGCGCGATATATTCCCGAACGGAACTCGAAGATATAATCGCGATATGCCGCAAGAAAGGCATCGCCATTATATCCGATGAAATTTACTTCACGATTGTTCTCGATGGCGAGCACACATCGCTGCTCGATTTCGGCAAGGATGTTTTGGATTATGCGATAATCATAAACGGCGTGTCGAAGGCGTATGCGATGACGGGCTGGCGTCTCGGTTGGGCGATTGCGAATCCCGAGATAATTTCCGCAATGGGCAGAATTCAATCGCATCAGACATCGAATGCTTGCACGATTTCGCAGTATGCCGCAATCGCCGCGATGGGAAATGCCGACGATTTCGCTCCCAAAGTCGTATCTTTGATGCGCGAGCGGAGGAAAATCGCAATGGAATTGCTCGAAAATATTCAAGGTATTGAACCGCTCGAACCCGACGGCGCATTTTACATCTTTTGCGATGTGCGAAAACTTTTAGGCGAACGATTTGCATCGTCGGAGAAATTATCCGAATATTTGCTGCAAAATGCGCTCGTGGCAACTGTCCCCGGCGAAGCGTTCGGGATGCCCGGCTTCCTGCGAATTTCAATCGCAATCGATAAGGATAAATTAAGTGAAGCGTTGAACAGAATTGCAAAAGCGATTAGATAACGCTTATTGTGCGAAAAAATGAGTTGGCAATAAAATTTCGAGTTCTAAGCTAAAATGAAATTCAAACCTGAGCATTTTGCTCGATAAACCCTATTTATAGGTTGAGCGTCTCGCTCAACAAAGACACCGAAGCGAGACGCTTCGGTT
>JALTEE010000479.1 GCA_027007865.1 bacterium | reverse complement strand
GAGCCAAAAATCGATAGGATAAACTATTCCATTAAAGAACTCGAAAAGGGCGGATTCGCACATTTTATGCTGAAAGAAATTTACGAGCAGGTGACCACTATGCGAAACGCTTTTCGCGGCAGGCTCAATTTCGATGAGGGAACAGCGAGGTTAAATGGGCTAAAACCATATCACGAAACTCTTGCAAATGCCGATAGAATCGTCATCACAGCGTGCGGAACGAGTTGGCACGCAGGACTTATCGGAGAATATCTCATCGAGGAAATTGCCAGAATTCCTGTGGAAACCGAATATGCGTCCGAATTTCGCTACCGCAGCCCGATATTGACCGATAAAACTCCCGTGATTGTCATCAGCCAATCGGGCGAAACAGCGGATACGCTCGCTGCACTGCGAGAAGCCAAACGGCACAATTCACCCGTGTTCGGAATCGTCAATGTCGTCGGTTCGACTATCGCTCGCGAAACCGATGCGGGAGTGTATATTCACGCTGGACCCGAAATCGGCGTCGCATCGACAAAAGCGTTCACTTCGCAAGTTACGGTGCTGTCACAGATTGCGATTATGCTTGGCAGAATGAAAGGACTACCCGGCGGAACAGGGAAAAAATTGATAAACGAACTCGCACAAATCCCCGATAAAATCGAACAAATATTCGATAGAGAAGAAAAAGATGGGAAAATTCGTAAAATTGCAGGGGAACTTGCGAAGCATACGAATTTTCTCTATCTCGGCAGAAGTTATAATTTCCCTGTGGCACTGGAAGGAGCGCTGAAATTAAAAGAAATTTCATACATCCACGCGGAAGGCTATCCTGCGGCGGAAATGAAACACGGTCCCATCGCGCTCATAGATGAAAATATGCCTGTGGTCTTCATCGCAACCGACGACCCGCTGTATCAAAAAATTGTCAGCAATATCGAGGAAGTGCGCTCTCGCGGCGGGAAAGTTGTCGCGATAGCAACAGAAGGAAACGATGATATAAAAAAACTTGCGGAACACATTATATATGTGCCAAAAGCGGAATATATGTTCACCCCGCTTCTTTCGGTGATACCGCTGCAATTGCTGGCTTATTACATCGCTGTTCTGCGTGGCTGCGATGTCGACCAGCCGCGAAATCTCGCAAAAAGTGTTACGGTAGAATAAATTCGGAGGATAAAAAATGTGCCTTGCAATACCCGGAAAAATCGTAGAAATAGACGGAACCATCGCGGTCGTCAATTATAGTGGAGTGCGCAAAAAAGCGTCGCTGCTGACGATGCCCGATGCGAAAATCGGTGAAATGGTCATCGTTCACGCGGGATTCGCAATATCGAAAATCGACCCCGAAGAAGCACAGAAAAACCTGTCTGCTTTTCAAGCACTCGAAGAAGTTATCGTCGAGGAGCAGCAAAAATAAATTAAATAATCCAAAAGCGCTCAAAAAGGATAATACCCATTATATTTTGATAAGTCGAGCGTCTTGCTTGACAAAGTTTTAATTTTATATTAAATTTGCATTATATAGTGA
>JALTEE010000478.1 GCA_027007865.1 bacterium | reverse complement strand
TAAAAATTCTTTTTTGTCGATTTTTCTCGCTTTACATAAACGGAGCCAATCTATTATAAATACAATACCAAAATTTACTTTTTCATTACATTATTTCATCAGAATAATTTTTCTGCTAACTTTTGATTTTTGAAGTTGGACGAAGTATATTCCCGAAGATAAATTTTCACCGTTCCATAGCAAATTTTGCCAACCTTGTATAATTTCGTGCTGCCATACTTTATCCCCTCGGATATTAAGTATCGACAGTTCGTCTCGATATGGCGAATTCACAGAAATGATACATTTTTCGTTGAACGGGTTCGGAGAAATTTTCATCATCGCCGATTTCGGCAGTTTGCTATCCGTTGTGCAGAGCGAAATCAAATGCCACCAAACCGCATCGAATGCGATATAATTCCCCGAAGTTCCCGTAGCATCGCCGAGATAAACTTTTTCTGAATCGGCACCCGTAAAATAATATGTGCCAAGACTGACCCACTCATTAAAATAACTCGATTGATTTATAACAACAGTATCTTCTCCTGCGGAGTGAAAAACTCTGTATCTCGCCTGTGCAACAGCGTGATTATCAGGAATATATACGAAAAGTTCATAAGTTCCTTCTTCGGGCAGAATTGGATGCCATTCCACAGAGCAGGTATCCGCTGCATAGGTTGAATATGTCCAGTAAAAATGATTTTCATATCCACCTGTTCCATCGTGCCAAAAAGAAGCACTACCAGCACGGTGAAAGCCCGATTCACTGTCATCTACGATTGTATCAGGTAGCGGTTCTCCGCCGCGCCAACTGAACCAAACAGCATCGCAGCAAAGATGTTGCCCGCTTGTCCCTGTTATATCGCCGACATAGACATAATTTCCGTCGACGAAATCGTATGAGCCGAGGCTAACCCATTCATCCGAAAACACGGATTGGTCAACTATTACAGTATCCTCTTCGCCTGAATGGAAAATTCTATATCTTGCAGATGCTGTGGCATTCGTGCTTGGAATATATACAAAAACTTCGTAATTTCCGGCAGCGGGCAAGTTCGGTGTCCAGGTTGCGTAGTTCACATCGCTGCCCGATGAAACCGAACCTGTCCAGAATGCGTGGTCATCGTATCCGCCGATGAACGCTCGCCAATATTCCGGTGGACCATTATATGAAAATCCGCCGGAGAAATCATCCACAATTGTGTCCGCAGGATTCGGAACATAAGTTCCCCGCGCAGCAAATAAAAATCGAACGCTCGCTTCCCAATATCCATTATCGTATCCTGGCCAATCGTAGTAGCATCCTGCACCGTGGTAATTTTCTCGTGGGTCTTCATTGTGGTCGCCGTATGGGTCGTTTGAAATTATTGCGTGGTCAATAAAATATCCGCGAAAACAATTGTAATGACCGGGAAGCAAAGCGGGCACAGGATAGCCGTTATCTATCTCGCCGGTGTATGTGCTCCAACTTACCGAATATTCCGTTCCGTTTAGCCAGCAGGAGTATAAACCGTGATGGTTTATCAAAAATACGAGGGAATCTCCATAAGTTCCCACTCGCTCAGTGGGACTGCAGCACAATCCGTGAGCGCCATATACAGTTGTGTCCGAATAGTAATCGCTCACTCTCGGGGCAAGTCCCGGATGGTCGAAAACATAGCCATCATATTCGTAAGTATTCGGCACATACCAGCCAAAATCGTGAGTGTGGGTATATGGTGATGAGCAAGTAATCGGATGAGCAGGTAATTTCCCATATCGCTGAATTGCCATCAATGCCGATGTCGGTCCGCAACTCGAACAGCCGTTGAAATAGTCGGGAACATCGTAGCATTGATGAAGATATGGCACCCACAAGTCTGATTTGGCGCCATTATAGTGCTTTTTATATGGAATTTTCGGACAATCGCTGCCCGTGATAACCAGTTCTATATTTGATAGTGAAATTTCCCTTCCGCTGCGGATAATTTTTGCAGAATAGATATCGCCATCGGGAATTGCGATAAATGAAAGCCGCTGTCCATCGGGCGAAATCGACGGCATAGATTCATATAAATCATTTTTGCTCGTGAGGTTTGTCTCACTTTTACCCGGTATAAAATAAACAATGTCGGAATAAATTATGTTGTTGAGATATTTATATCGCGTCTTCTGAACAAACAAACCAGTGCCAGCATTATCCCATACAAAGTTTAATCCCTCTTTGCACTTCCATATTTCATCGGTGGACAAATCTGCTACCATCACGCCATCGGAGCCGAGCATAGCGAGTTTTGTCCTATCGGGCGACCAAACAGGCTTATATCCCAGCGGCGGCAGCTTTTTCTCGATATTACCCGAATCGATGTTTAAAATTATTATTTTTCCATCATCGTGAACATAAGCAATTCTGTTATGCAATTCATCTACCGAAATCCACTGAACGCAGCACCTGTTTGGAAGTTGCTTAATAACCGCTCCATCTTTCCAGATTAAAAATTTATCGTTATACGGAATTATCAATTTATCGTGATATGGCTGTGGGACACCTGCACTTGCCGCAGGCGGCATAATTTCGAGAACTCGACCTGTGGATAAATCGACCATCGAAGGAATTTGTCCGCTGTCAGTAATTTTTTTACAGAAGAGGTAGTTATTCCAGAGCGTTGCGTGTCGTGAGCGCATTTTTTCAGAATTGCCGATAATTTGCACATTGCCTTGCGAATTGATGCGAAGAATTTCTGCGCCGCGAAAATTGCCAGCAAAAACGCTGCCATCGTCGAGTATTTTGGAATATGCAAATCCACCTTGCGCAAATGAAAGCGAAAATGCTAAAATAGATGAAAAGTATATTAGTTTACTAAACATTGTGTTCCTCTAATACCACGAATATTTAGACTTCTGCGAAATAAAAATCACGATTTTATAGTAATCCGTGTTTGTCTTTATACATCAAGTTATCGGCGTAATCGATGAGTAATTCGAGTTCGTCGGGTCTTGTTGCGGTTGCGGAGCCGATGGCAAAATCGAGCGGGAATGGATGCTTTTCCGACATCTTGATTTGCCATCTCGTTTTCAACTTTCGCATATTCGACACAACTTCATCCAAATCCCACTGCGAAAGCCCGAATAAAAATACGATAAACTCATCCCCGCCGTATCGCGCCACAGGATTTTCGGGAAAATTTTGCTTCAAAAAAGTTGCGATTTCTTTGAGAAGTATATCTCCGGAAGAATGCCCATAAGTATCGTTCACTCTTTTCAGTCCATTTATATCGACCATAATAATCGAGACGGGCATACCTTTCAATAGTGTTTCCCTCGCTTGATTTTGAACATAGTCATTGCAAAATCTGCGGTTGTATGTTTCCGTCAGCGGGTCTCGAATTGCTTGCTCTTTTATCTGCTGGTATAATTTTGCTCTATCTATTGCAAGTGAAGCCTGTGCAGCGAGAGACGATAGGAACCAGAGGTCTCTTTCGGAGAAACGATTGACTTCCTTGCTTTCCACATCGAGCACACCGACGATATTCCCGCCTACAACAAGCGGCACAGCCATTTCCGATTGAACATCCATATCTGTTGGGATAAATCTTGGGTCGTGGGAAACATCGGGGACGATAAGGGGTTGTCCGGTGCTCGCTACCCATCCTGTAATCCCTTTGCCAACAGGAACCTTCGTAGCCATAATATCTGTTTGGAAACCCCAACTTACTTTTACATAAAGTTCATTTTGTTTCTCGTCGAGCAGGAGAATTGTTGTTGCCGCAAAGCCGAAACTTTCCTGCACAATCCACAATATCTGCTCCAAGAGCAAATCATAGTCCACTGCCGAAATAAGCACCTTTGAAATTTCATACAGCGCCATACTTTCCTTCAAACGCTGTTCAAGGTCACTGTATAGCCGTCTGTTCTCGATGGCAACGGATATTTCTTCGCCGAGACCGTTCAATAGTTTTTCAAATGTTTCGTCGTTAGGGAAAACACGAAGCGAATATAGATGTATTCCACCGAGAAATTCTCCACGCTGCATCAGTGGAATTCGGATATATCCTATGACACCAGTTTTCTGGGCTATTTCTTCAAGTTTGCTTCCCTGTGTTACAAATTTTACTTCCTCGAGAAATATGAACCCTGTCTGGTCGACGCGCCTTTTTATCAATTCAGAACTGTCAGGCACCACAAACTTAGACACTTCCTCGATGAATTCGGACGGCATATTATCTGTCGTATCGATATCGACTTTGCCATCGGGTCTAACCAAAAATGATGCCGCTGCAAAAGTATTGAAAAAGCGGTTCATTTTTTCGAGAATACGCTGCATAAGAATGTGGTCATCGGTAACGGAATTTCCAATCGAAGCGATTTCACGAAGCAGTGATAAACTTCGCAGCCGTGATTCCGATTTTGCGGCGATTACCGCAGCTTCTCGCTCGAATTCGAATCGCAGTTCCTGCTGTTGACGCTTGATGCGTTCTACATCGGAAATTAAAGATGAAAAATCTCTCCATAATAGAGGTGGTTTGGTTGTATCATTTCTCAGGTAAGATGCTATTTGGGAAAATTGCTCGCTGATATTTCTATGGAATATAAAAACAATGAGTATCGATAGAGCAATTGCGCCCCAAAAACCGACAGCCATCGTTCGATTACTGGGAGCGGTGCCGTGCGTAACGATGAGTTCGATGAGTGTTGGGGAAAACTCAGCTGTCATAAGATAGTCATCCCCATTGTGTTCATAAGCGCATACGATATTCGGATGGCGAAAATCAGTTATATTTTTTTCATTTTCTCGCCATGTCCACATTTCGCCATATCGGTCAAATTCTTTGGGAAAAAGAGCGGGCTGAAATTGTTTAGTAAGATAATTTCTGTGGAACAGTTCTCGTCCCCAAACGAACGAAGTCTCCCATTCTGAATTTTCGAAGTGATATATGGAAAAAGAGCGCAACAGCGAACGAGATAGTTTGTTCGTTTCATCTGAATACGGGGGAAGAGTATTGCCATATCCCGATGCAAATGTCGATAGGATAGAAGAGCACGCCATATATGTTTGTGTCAGCAGATTGCGTTTTTGGGCATTCCGTTTCAATGTCTCGAACAGAAAAAGCAAACCTTCTACCAGGACTAAAAGAAGGATAAATATAATAAGTATCTGCCTGTATATCGGCGTGAATGATTTTATCGTTTTCGACATATCACAACACTCATCGATAAAAATGTTTTTAGTTTTCTGTTTTTTAACCCTAAAATATCTCGAAATTTTGACAATCGATTCAATCTATTAAATGCCAGTTTAGTTATCTGTTTGCCGATTTACTCATTCCGATACTCTGTGATAAAATATGATGGCTCCTGCAAAATAAGGAATTTTGTCGTTGTGATGCCGACTGGTCTGCATAAGCAATCTCGATTGGTTGTAAATAAAAAGATTGCCGCCCCACTCGAGCAGAACTCCTCACAATGACATTACATATC
>JALTEE010000477.1 GCA_027007865.1 bacterium | reverse complement strand
ATATTATTCTGAGTAGGAAAAATCAATATGAGCAAAATATTAAATAATCTATCTAAATGGCTATATGCGACGATTTTGTTATTCGTTCTATATTTAATTTTTGTCGATACATTTGCTGCGGAAGAATTGATAATGGGTGCTGCTATATCTGCGATTATCGCACTTTTTACCTACAATTTATTTTCCACAAAAGGTTTGGCAAATTTAACCCCCCGAAAAATATTCTGCTCTGTTATATACTTTTTCTATCTGTTCTGGGAAATAATTTTAGCCAATTTCGATGTTGCCAGAAGGGTAATCGACCCGAAACTTCCGATAAATCCGGGTATAATTAAAACAAAAACAACGATGAAGAGCGATTTCGGAAAAGTAATGGTCGGGAATTCGATAACTTTAACACCAGGAACTTTTACACTCGATATAGATGGCGAGGATATGTATATCCACTGGATAGATGTTAAGACCACCGAACCAGAAGAACTATATAAAGAAATACCGGGGAGGTTTGAAAGATGTCTCAAACTATTCCTGAAATAATGTGGTATATTTTCATAACGGCTATTGGTGCTGGTTTCATCCTTCTATTTTTGCGCTTTTTACTCGGACCGACAACATCTGATAGGGTCGTTGCCGTCGATGGATTGACCACTGTGACAACCCCTACTCTGGTTTTATTATCACTGTTTTTCGGCAGAGGATTATATCTCGATGTGGCACTCGTGTATGCTATTCTCGCATACATCACTGTTCTTGCAATTGCACGCTATTTCGAGGGAGGACTATAATGTGGTATGTTACGCTGGGTGAAATATTTTTATTTATCGGAGCGGCATTTCTTTTTTTAGGTTCACTCGGAATTTTCAGAATGCCGGATGTCTATAATAGATTGCAGGCAGGGACAAAAGCAACCACACTCGGTTCGTTTTTTACGATTATCGGAGTTGGGACGGTTCATCCGCAATGGTTTTTCAAAACACTCGTAATTGCTCTTTTCATATTGGTAACAAATCCTGTGTCCGCTCACGCAATCGGCAAGGCGAGTTTGAAAATCGGTGTTAAAATGACAGATAGAAGCGTGGTTGACCAAAGCAAAAAAGAGATGGAAGAAAAAGAGGACGAAGATGAGTAATATAATATTGATAGTTTCCGGCTCTTTCGTGATTTTTATGATAGGCGCTGTTTTTGTCGCCTGGTTCACCAAAGATTTGCTTGTTGCGGTTCTTGCATCGGGAGTAATCAGTCTCATTTCATCCGCATTGTTTCTTATTTTGCAGGCTCCCGATGTGGCGATTACCGAGGCTTCTATTGGTGCAGGACTTACTACGGGAATTTTTGTATATGTTCTCAAGAAAACCGAGAGGTTCGAAAAATGATGAAGGATTGGTTCAGAAATATAATCGGTGTGATAATTTTCGTCATCGTTGGAATTTTTCTATATTCTGTCGTAATACATAATACATTCGGTGCCGACAAAATGGTGCTGGGTAATCACTATGTTAAAGATGGCGTGCAGGAAACCGGCGCACAGAATATCGTGACTACAATCGTAGTTTTATATAGAGGTTTCGATACTCTCGGTGAGGTTACCGTTCTTTTTCTCGCCGCGACTGCGCTGGGTGCTATTCTTGCGGGGTTCAGAGACAAGAAAAAGAATAAGAAAAAAACTCGTGCCTCTCTCATAGTATCAATTACCACTAAATTCTTATTCCCAATGATAATTCTATTCGGTTCTTACATATTCATTCACGGGCATCTAACACCGGGAGGCGGTTTCCCCGGCGGAGTTGTTATTGCAACTGCATTTCTGCTTATGTTTCTCGCAGACCCTTATGCTTTTGTATCTGAGAAAAAACTTTCAATTTCCGAGGGCACTGTCGGAATGCTATATGTAATTACCGGGCTTGTCGGATTATATCTATTTCAGAATTTTCTCGAAAGTTTTCTGCCGACGGGCAGCCCAGGAACACTTCTTAGTGGTGGAATTATCCCTGTGATTTATGTTCTTATTGGAATTAAGGTAGGCTCTGAATTGACAGGACTGCTGAACAATCTTAGGGAGGATGAAAATGCTATCTGAAATTATATTCTACGGCTCATCGGTGGCTTTAATTTCGCTCGGGATTATGATTGTTCTGACGAAACGGAATTTAATAAAAATGATTGTTGGATTGAGCATATTGGATTCGGGAGCCAATTTGTTTTTAATCTCCATAGGTTATATTAACGGTGGAACAGCGCCGATTATGAATGAAAATTGGAGCGTCGTGGTGGACCCTGTCCCGCAGGCGCTTGTGCTGACCGCTATCGTTATCGGTGTCGCGGTTATGGCGATGGCTCTGGCGATTGTCGTTAGAATATACGAGAAATTCGGCACTCTCGATATACGGAGAATAAAGGAGTTGAAATGGTAAGCCCCATTTTGATTATAGCATTTTCACTTTTTGCCGCATTTTTTATCGCATTTTTCAGCAAAATCTCGAAAGGTATCGGCAGAATCGTTGCTTTCATTACTGTCTCTGTGAATCTCGTTATCTCGATTTATGTTATTCAGAATGCTATGGTTAAACCAATTCTTGTGTTTACCGGCGGATTCAAACCGCCATTCGCAATAAATTTAGCGGTGGACCAACTTTCAGCATTTCTCGTCCTACTTGTTCAAATATTAGCGTTTTGTATGATTTCATACCAAATGGGTAAAAAAGGAGAACTGCCTGAAAATAAATTTTACACTCTATTCATCTTGAATGTTATGGGTGTTTCTGGAATGATGATGACAGGCGATATTTTCAACCTTTTCGTATTTTTTGAAATAACAGCGATATCATCCTACGGTCTCGTTGCGATTAGAAAGGACAAAGCCGCTCTCGAAGGCTCGATGAAATATTTGATTATCAGTTCGATTGGTTCGAGTTTATTTCTCATTGCAATAGCACTAATATACGGTCAACTCGGCACATTGAATATGGCGGATATAGCGCAGAAAATATCTATGGTTAATGGGAGTGTTCTCATCACCGCATTTCTGCTTATAGTTTCTGCATTTTTCATCGAATCGGAAATTTTCCCGTTCAATGGCTGGGCTCCCGATGCCTACGAAGGCTCGAACGATACGGTTACCGCGATGCTTTCGGGGTTTATTTCGAAAGCGGGATTATATGCACTGCTCAGACTTTCGTTCATAGTTTTCGGCATCGGCATAAAAAATTCGCTGTTTCTGACTTTTGGGATAACGACATTTATCATAGCGGAACTTTCGGCACTTCGCCAAACGAGATTGAAAAGGATGCTCGCATATTCATCCATCGGGCAGATGGGGCTCATCCTCGCGATTATGGGAATCGGCACTCAGCAAGCGGTTTTCGCTGGAATTTTCCAAATTTTCAATCACGCATTCTCAAAGGCTATTTTATTCCTCGCATTCGGATACATCTTCATTCACACGGGATGGCGAGAAATCGAACAATTTAGAGGATTCGGCAGAAAAAGACCATTCCTCGGCGCTTTAATGTCCATTGCCATATTGAATTTACTTGGTTTCCCGATATTCGCCGGATTTTGGAGCAAAATTGCCATATTGTCCGAGGTCGGCAGAAATGCTAAATTTCTCGTGCTTGTATTTATCCTATTCGCTGCTGTTGTCGAGGTCTATTACTATTTCAGATTTTTGAAAATCTCATATTCTGCTCCTGTCGATGATACCGCACCCAAGAAAACAAATTTTGCCGTGGGAATTTCGTTGACGACGATGGCTGTGATAGTAATCGCTGTCGGGGTATATCCGAGTATTATCACGAATTTTATAAATAGTGCTGCGATGGCATTGATGGATAAGGCCCACTATATTCAGTGGGTGTTAGGAGGTTAATAGATGAATATATTCATCACAATCGCTATTTTCTGGCTCGGAGCTGTTTTAACATATCTGGCGGGGAAAATTTCCGCCATATTGAGAAATATAATAGCGTTCATAGTGGTTGCCGCAGGACTTTCATATTTCGCTTTTGCGGCGCTAAATCCTTACTATTATATATTTTCGCTGAATCTCGGATTTTTTACACTTAACTTGTATCCTTTCTCGCAAATATCGTATTTAATCGGTTTCATTGCAGTAATTCTCGGTTTCCTTGCTATCATCGCAGGTTTTGCAGATAGAAGGTCGGATTTTTACTACGCCACGAGTATATTCCTCATCGGTGCTATAATCGCATTTCTATTCTCTCACGATTTTATCACGCTTTTTCTGTCATTCGAACTTATAACATTGTCATCCTTTTTCTCAATTTGGGATGGCGATAAACAAGGTGCATTCAAGTATTTGGTCTGGAATATTTTTGGTGCGTATTTGATTTTGCTCGGAATAATGATTTTTTACAGTTATGCTCACAATTTCACGATTACAAATGTTAACGACTTGCCTCAAGGGACGCAAATCGCTGTGTTTCTACTGCTGTTTTTCGGTTTTGCTGTAAAGGCTGCGCTGATGCCATTTCATATCTGGGTGCCGCAAGCCTATAAAGGTTCCCCGAACTCGTTCACACCATTTCTTTCGGGTGCCGTTTCCAAAGTCGGTGTCTATGGATATTTCCTCTTAATGTTTTATGTTTTCGGCTCGATATTCTTGGGTTCGAAAACATTGCAGATTTCGCTGGCATATCTCGGTGGAATTACCGCGCTCTTCGCAGGAATTTATGCTACAATGAAGGATGATGCAAAGGAATTGCTCGCCTATTCCTCGATTAGTCAAATAGGATATGTTGTCGCTGCATTCTCGCTCGGGACAGCATTGAGCATTTCCGCTGGAATATTCCAATTTCTCGGGCACGCAATTTTCGAAACCCTACTGTTTTTCACAGTGGCAGCGGTCGCATACAGGGCGAAAACGACAAATCTTAACGAACTCGGCGGGCTTATCAAGAAAATGCCCGTTTCATTCATAGGGTTATTGTTCGGAATTATCGCTCTATCAGGAATACCGCCTACTGCCGGTTTTCCTGGCAAATGGATGCTGTATGAAAGTTTGATAATCCAAAAGCGGATTATTTTAGCACCGATTATTTTTACTGCATCTATCACAGCATTTTTATACAGTTTCAAACTCATATATTCGATTTTCCTCGGTCCACTGCCCAAAAAATTCGACGATGTCAAAGAAGCATCTTCTGCATTTACTATTCCGATATTAATTCTGCTCGTTCCACTTTTCCTATTTGGCATTTTGCCCGGCTTAATTCAGAAAATATCCAATGCAATCTTAACTGATTTAAATATCGGCACGATGCAATCGGGATTGAGTTATTTGGTTACACCACTTGGTAAATTCGATGCCGGTATTGTAGGAATAATAATGGGAAGCGCATTTGTTTTATCGCTGATTATCTATTTTATTGCGAAGCGGACCAAAAAAGTCGGGCAATTCGACAACTACACAGCATCCGAG
>JALTEE010000476.1 GCA_027007865.1 bacterium | reverse complement strand
GCCAAAGCGGCAGACCCCGAAACCAATTTTACCGATTGTGCGGGAGCTGTGTATTTCGATGATAAAGGTCATCTTGTCGTTTATGACGGTTATCGCGCGGAAGGTGAACATTGGATAACACTTACCAATATTCCGCCGGTTGAAGCGGATTCCTGGGTACGCCTTACCATTATGAATGACTACAGCACTAAAGAATGGCTGGTTTGTCTTAACGGGGTTTTATCGGCCGATTCCCTGGGCTTTGTTTCCGATGCCAGTGAGTTCAGTAGTGTTGAATTTACCGGAGCACGCGGCTTTACGGATAATATCAGGGTTACACGAACCGTACCGGACGGAATATCAGTTGATGGTGATTTGATGCCCGATGCGTGGGAACTTGCTTTCTGGGGGAATACCGACCAGACCGATAATGGTGATTCTGATGGTGATGGTCTCTCTAATCTGGAAGAATATCGCAATGGCACAAATCCCACCGATTCCGATACCGATCATGACGGAGTGCCGGATAATGTGGAATTACAGTATAATGCCAGCCCGACAAATAGCGATAATTATGCGACACTCCCCTTTGAAGAACGATTTGAGCCGACCAACGTCGTTACCGGGCTCCTGAACGGGCAGAATCAATGGATAGCCACCCCGACAAATAATACTATTGTGCAAACCAATATTGTTTACGAAGGAATACAGGCGGCAGAAATAATAGCAGATGAAAACAAAGAGAATTCAGAAGCGGTTCATCTATTTAACACCACAAATTCATCCGTTGTATGGGTAGATATGTACGTCATAGCCAAAGCGGCAGACCCCGAAACCAATTTTACCGATTGTGCGGGAGCTGTGTATTTCGATGATAAAGGTCATCTTGTTGTATATGACGGTTCGCAGCCGGCAGGCTCAAATTGGATTACACTTTCCAACATTACTGCTGTTGTTCCTGATTCCTGGGCGCGCGTTACAATGCGGCTTGACTATGCAAGCCGCAAATGGCGCGTCTGCCTTAATGGTAAACTTGCCGCCTCAAACCTCGGCTTTGCCGGCAATCCGCAGCAACTCTCTGCCGTTACCCTGAAAGGACAGAGTGGAGCTATGGATCAACTCCGTGTTACCGTAAATACACCCGGTGATGTTGATGCCGACGGCGACGGCTACACTACCGACGAAGAAATCGCCATGGGTACCGATCCGCTCAATATCGACAGCGATAATGACGGCATGGATGATGCGGCGGAAGTGCGCTGGGGATTCAGCCCGACAGTTTCCAATACATTCTTCCGCATTGACGATGCATCAGGCACCAACAAATGGTGCACCGGTTTTGAGCAGAACGAAGGATATCAGACCGGACCACTTAACGGACAGCAGGGCTGGCTTGCAAGTTCAAACGTCAGTGTTGTTGCCACGCAGTCATATTCAGGTGCGCAGTCAGCCTCCATTCCGCCGGACGAAATCGAAAATAACAGCCATATTACAGGAAATATCGGTGCCGCCGGTTTGTCGGAAGCATGGGTGAGCATGTTCC
>JALTEE010000475.1 GCA_027007865.1 bacterium | reverse complement strand
GATATTTTAATGGTGGCGCAGTGAAAATTCCCGATGGGACAGACAACCCTTCTGGAACTTGGGGAGCTGGCGCTTTGTATGTTAAAACCGCAGATGGAGAACCAGATACACTAAAACTTTATGATGCCGGCTCGTCGAGTTGGATAAATGTTGGGGTTGGCGGTGGAGGCGGAGCAACCGACAACATTCACGATGCGGATAATAATACTCGTGTAACAACCGAAAATGCTGCGAATGAGGATTACATCCGCTTTTTCACCGCTGGAACGGAGCGTGGAAATATTTCGCCAACGGGCAATATTTGGTTCGCAAACGATTTATATCTTGATGGCGGATTTCATATTCAGGAAAGTGGCTCCGATGTTATGAATATCGATGGCAGCAACGGAAATAGCTGGACTGCGGGCAATGTATATATGAACAACAACCAGCAATTCTATATGAAAAACAGCGATGGCACCGACCAAGAATGGATTACTCCGAGAAACGCTACAAACGATATGATTATGACACTCGGTAAAAATGATGCGGGAACAAACGGTAACAATCTTTATATCATTGCTGCCGATGGAACGAGTAATATTGTTCAATTCACGGGTGGCGACCAGAGCACATGGTTTTATGGTTCGCTTGTCAATGCCGGCGGAACAAACGATGTCGGAACAGATGCCAATCCATTCCATGACCTTAATATTGATAACCAGATAGTATTCAATGGAAGCAGCTTCAACACTGCACTTCAATTTACCGACCCGACAGCCGCCAGAACAATCACATTTCCCGATGCCAGCGGGACAGTGGCATTGATGAGCGATATAAATGATAATTATGTAGATGGTGTATCTTTCAATGATGGCACTAATACCTTGACTTTAACTCGCACAGGTTCGCTTTCTGATTTAACAACTACAATCGACAACGAGGCGGATGACCTTTCGGACAATGTAATAAACGATTTAAGCAATGTGAATGCTTCGCCGACAGACGGGCAGGTTCTTGCTTGGAACAATACAGCGGGGGAGTGGCAGGCGGTGGACAATGCTACGGGCACGGATGACCAGACGCTGTCTTGGTCTGGCACGGGACCTTATCTTATAGATATCGAGGGCAGTTCCGATGATGCGGGTATGAAGGCAGGAAGCGGTATTTCGCTTTCGCTGACGGGCGATACTCTCGTAGTTACGAATACGGGAGATTTGAGCAATAGCAATGAGCTGATTACTAGTTTTACATGGACCGACTCCAACGATTCGCTGGAAATCACAGAGGCGGGCGAGACGAGGTATGTCACAATCGACAACGAGGCGGATGATGTTACACTTGCGGATGTCCAGAATGCCTGCTCGAACGATTTCCACAATATAGGCGGCACGGATGCTGTCGATGATGCGGATAGTGTGGTTGGCAATGAGGTTGTTACTGGGCTCACATTCAACACGGGCACAGGCGATTTGAGTCTCACGCAAAATGCCGGCACATCGCCAATTACGGCCAACCTCGATGGTAGATATGCTCTTGCCAGCGGGAACATCACGGGTAGCGGCACGGCAACGCAGGTAGCATTCTTCAACGGCGATAATTCGATTACATCGAGCGAGAGTCTATACTGGGACAACACGAACAGCAGGCTCGGCATTGGGACGGGTAGCCCGGGAGAAAAACTCGATGTTAATGGAAATATCGAACTCAACGGAAATCAAATAAAGAATATGCGTATAGAAAACAGGACATCCGACCCAGCAAGTCCGCAGCCGGGACAAATTTGGTATAGAACAGATTTATGATAAAAGGAGTGGCGTGTGGGGGTAGTCAGTGAAAAAAGGTTCCCCCCTCCAAGCGACTACCCCTCGCCCTTTTTACTGGGAGATGCAACTATGAGAAACATTATTTTTGTTGTTTTCGCTATTTTTTTAGCGTTCGGAATTTCATCGGCGGGTTGGGAACAAACTTACGATTTCGGCGATGGCGATTATGCCGAGAAAATAATCCCAGCAATCGATGGCGGCTATATCGTAGCAGGATATACATATTCCTATTCCGCCGACGGCTATCCCGATATACTCGTTATGAAAATTGACGAGGCAGGCGAAATTGTATGGACACAAACAAATGCTATTGATGAAGGACAATGGCTAAATTCGATTGTCGCTCTCGATTCGGGATATATTGCTGTCGGCTACCAATCCGTTCCAGCCGGCGGCGGAGAAGATTTCTATATCGTGAAACTCGACGAAAATGGAAATATCCTGTGGTCTCGAACCTATGCTCTCGGCGATTATCAGGAAGCGAACGATGTTATAAAATTGTCGTCTTCGGGAAATATAATAGTTGTGGGATATACCGAAACCGAGAATCACGATGCGTGGGTTCTGTGTTTGAATAACGATGGCGATACATTGTGGACAAAAACATTCGGCGGAGATGAATGGGACGATGCTATCGCCCTTACTCAATCTATCGAAAATCCCGATGAATTCTATCTTGTTGGATATTATGGAATTTCGACATACGACGAGGATTTGTGGATTGTGAAGATGAACATTTTTGGCGATACACTATGGACGAAAACCTATGGCGGTTCGAGCTACGATGAAGGATATGGCATAACTGCTATCGACGACGGCTATGCTATTGCAGGTGCGACATCATCGTTCGGCGCTGAGGGTAAAGATGCTTGGATGGTGAGAATCAATTCGGATGGCGATACGATTGGAAGCATAACTTATGGAGCGGGAAATATCGATATCTCCTGTGATGCTTTGACAATTAGTCCCGAGAAAGTTGCATTTGTCGGATATACTACCGATAGCATTTCTCAAAATCTTTTTGTTCTGGCGGTTTCAGATACAGATGGCAGCGAAATGTGGTCGAGAATATATGGCTCGGATAGCACCACCGATGCCGGAGTTTCTATATGTAGCACGAATGATGGTGCAGGTATGATTATCGCAGGAAATACTTCCGCCGCTTGGTTCGGAAGTAATGACATCTATCTTTTGCGAACGGATACTTTGGGATTGACTGATATAAGAGAACATATAGGGAACAAACCGAAAAACATATCTATGAATGCTTATCCAAATCCTTTCAACTCATCGTGCAAAATCGAAATTGTAGGGGCGTCGCTCGCTGCGCCCGTAACTGTTGCAATATACGATTTGCGGGGGAATATTGTTGCAAATTGCTATCCCTCCGTAGTGGGGCAGATGGTTATTTGGCAGCCAGACAAATCCGTCTCCAGCGGAATATACTTTGTCCGTGCAACTATAGCACAACAGGCGACTTCGATGGTATGCACCAAGAGAATTGTCTATTTGAAATAGGAGGGGAAAAATGAACCGTGCAGCCGAATTTTATCCATTGGCGATAGTTTTGCTTTCCGTGCTTTTCCTCAACCCGCTTTACGGCACTACATATTACTGGGATGCCGGTGGAGGAGCGGACACCACATGGAACAACGCAGCCAACTGGGACCCCGACGGTGTCCCGACATCAAGCGATGATGCTTACATTGACCCATATGATTATGTCACGAGCGGAAGTTGGACAATCACTGTTACGGCGAATGCCAGTTGCAATCGATTATATGTTAGAGCTGAAGAGGACTATAATTATAATTCCTGTGATATAAATTTCACAATCAACAGCGGAGATACTCTAACTTTGAACTCCTATGCCCAATTTGAAACCGACGACCCCAGCTGCGATATGACTGTCCACATAAATGGAACTTTGGATGCTAACGACAACGATGTTAATTTCGAAAACAGGGAGAGCGGCACGAATTTCAATGTTTATGTGCCGAGTGGAGGCTACATCATCAATGCTTATACTATCGAATTGTATGCCGATAGAGATGATGTGACGATGACAGGCGGAGGAATATTGGATGCAGAGGAATTCGATGTCAGCAATGGAGGTTCGGGGAATGATGCCACTTTCACCGCATCGGGTGGAACCGTATATGCGAGTTTTGTCTATTTAGATAAATACTGCAATATAACTATGACAGGAGGAACATTTATATTAGGTAAAAGAAGAGATGGCTCATATTACTTCGACCCCTCACTAACAGACCACGACTACGGCAGCGGACAGGGTGGAAATTTCGATGTATATAATTTCGAAATTTATCTTCCACTCGATGGTGGCGGGCACGAAATAGATTTGAACAATGTCACAGTCAGAAACAATTGGGATGTATATGAAGGTGCATCGGGCTCGTATAACTACACATACCTTGATGTTCACGATGCAGGCTATTTCGATGCTAATCCGTTTACATACAGCATCGGCAGTAAATGGGAATTTCACGGCGGAACTTACCCCGATTTCTGGAACTCTGGCGGATATGTAACTCACTATGGCTCGGGATACTATAGTTTAATTTTAAATCACGGCATAAACAAGACAACAAGTGAGACATATAGGGTTTATTTTGAATATCTTAATACGAGTGGAATGCAAGTCCTTGATGATTATAATCGTGGTGAAAGCAGCTACGACTACAATGAACTTTCCTATTCCACATTTCGATATGGTCAATCTGACGGACAATACATAACATATAATTTCAATCTGATAGACACCGACTCCGACGACACGCTCTGGTGGAGTTGCGTTGATTTTGAAAATGATGGACCGACATACAATATCTATCGTAGCAGTTCTTATTCGGGGAATATCGGTTGTAATGGAGGCAGCGGAGACCTTTGGGGTGAATCTTACGACTACGACCCGGGGAATACAGTGCAATGGAAAGGCGGTGGCATTCCTCCATCCGAAGCACCTACCGGATTTTCAGGAACTGCTGTTAATTGCAGCACTGCGACATGGACATGGACGGATAATTCCTCCAATGAGGAAGGATTCAGAATATACGATGATTCTGATGTTCTTCAGGGGACTGTAGATTCGAATGTGACGAGTTGGACAGAATATGACCTTCACGCAGAGCAAACATATACGAGATATGTCGTTGCTTATGTGACACCGTCCTGCGGTGGTTCTGGCGAAAGTAATCCATCGAACACAGATAATGTAACTCCAAACCAATGTATTCTCGGATACATCAGCGTCTGGGACGGAAATCTCAGCAAGGTTGACAGTCTTCGAATAATAGCGGCGAGAGATGCTCCTGCTGGCGTGGTTGTCAAGGTCGTGAATAAAGATGATAAAATCGGCGCCGCAGACCTTGTGGATACCACAAATTCGAAGGCTTCACCTGTTCGTATTTACACAAATGCGGGAACTAAATCGTGGCGAAAGAAGTAAAGCGAAAACATAAGGCATAAATAGACAGGAAGATGTGCGAGTTGAGAGGTATAATTGGGATATTGCCAATATACAAAAATGTTTTGATAAAATATTAGACGTTTGCTCTGATGACGAACTTGTTGATATCAATGTTGTCTATGTTAATGTAATGTTATCGAAGTAAGATAGG
>JALTEE010000474.1 GCA_027007865.1 bacterium | reverse complement strand
CTGCCCTAATGGGTTGCCATTGGCATCAACACCATTGATTCCGCCGGCACAGGAATCCTCGTAGCCACACTGGTCGTCGCCCGCGTCATACGGGTGGTCGCCGGCGCATTTCGCCGTACAGTGTTCGGACTGTGGGTGGGTACACGTACCTGACTCGCAGTAGTCATCCGTACAAGGCTCCCCGTCGTCAGTGCACCGGCTGCCATCAGGCATGACATCGGTCTTACACGTGTAACCGCCGTACCCCACACTCTGGCAATAGGCATAGTGACATTCGTACGCCGCGGACGAGCAATCACGGTCCTTGACGAACACACAACTTCCGTTTTTGCATTCATCCACCGTACATCCGTCACCATCCGCCTCACACTCTGTGCCATCGGCCACGTTCTGGGTAACGCACGCCTGCTGGGCCTCGCTGCATACCCCCTTCAGGCACTGCGTATCCAGGCTCGAGCAATCCCTGGGTTTACCACCCTCGCACTGACCACTGACGCAGTGGTCGGAAACAGTACAGTACTTGCCATCATCACAACTCGTGTAATCCGGCAAGTCTTTGAGCACACAGGTTCCACTGGGCTCGGTACACTCGTATTCCTGGCATTCATTAGGTGACGGTGGACAGGTCACAGGACCTTCCCCGTCCACGTAGGTACACTTATGGGTGGTCTGGTCACATTTCCCTATCACGCCGTTGCACCGCAGCCCATCATCCTTGCAATCCGCATCCGTCATGCAGTCGCATACCATGGTGCTACCGGACTTGCATACTCCGTCCTCACACTCATCACCGTCGGTACATGCCTCGCCGTCGTCACACGGACTGCCATTTACCTTGTTTACGGAAGCGCAGGATTTCGTTGCTTCGTCGCATTGCCCAACCGTACATTGAGTATCGTTCGATGAACAATCCCGGCGGTCACCGGACTGGCACTGACCATTCTTGCAGTAGTCGTCCGTCGTACAGTACAACCCGTCCTCGCAGGGCGCATTGTCAGGCTTATTACTGAGCACACATTGCCCGGTATCAGGGTCACACTGGTTCACCTGGCACTGGTTCTCAGGCTGCTGACACGTGACCGCCTGGTGGCTGCACGTCCCAGCATCGTCCTTCACCTTACAGGTATCAATCGTACACTTGTTGCCATCATCGCAATCGTCATCCGTATAGCACTCGCTGGGCACCACGTACAAGGTCCAGTGGTCTATCGTTCCGAAGTGACCTGGCACGTTGTCGATCAAGTGCAGCTCCCACGTCCCTGCCACGGGCACACCCTTGAAATCGTTCATGCCACCGGGACCATCCACCGGGTCGTAATCATACACGTCATAGAAGCCCAGGTTCTGTCCACCCGAGTAATTGTGCAGTGTGACACAGGTCTTGGATTCCTTCTTGCACAACTCCACCTTGAGGTCGCTGATCGATGTGTGGTTCGTAACCACCTTTACACGCAAACGGCGCACCACCTGGGATGCCGTATCGTTTTCGCCGGACGCAATTGTCCTGGTCAGCACAATCCCGTTG
>JALTEE010000473.1 GCA_027007865.1 bacterium | reverse complement strand
TTTACAACAAATCCTCCAAGCGCGGAATTTATCGTGCCTCCCGAAAGCGTGATTACATCGTGCAAAGACCAAAAAATTCTTATCGATGTCCAATGTTCGACCGAAATCGAGCCCGATAGTATCAGATTGTATGTGAACGGGCAGTTGTATCGATATGGTGACGCGGAAATTATCTATCCCCCTGGCGGAGATATTATCCAATTTGAGCCGAGTCCGGGAAACGAGTTCAGCAACGGTCCCGTTGTCGTGCAACTATTCCCGCTGTTCGATATATACGGCGCTCCGGGAGACACTCTCGACTGGATATTCTATGTCGATGTGACTCCGCCGGCGATTTCTAACCAAAATCCACCCGATGGAAGCGAAGTGCAGGATTTATCATTCGATATTTCGTTCACACTCGCCGACACAGGACCCGACCCGAATGCAATTTCGGGACTCGATACATCGTCCGTTCGAATTGTCGTTGTCAACAGCGATGGTGTAACAGATATCACCGCTCATCTGCTCCATTCGCTGAACAATTTCATTGTGAACACCGACGATGCAGGATTATCATTTGTGGACGGCGAAGTCGTAACGGTTCAGGTTACCTGCGCCGATAGCCCATATTTCCCGAACGACTCGCTCTACTGCGCTCCGAACCAGATTACACACGAATGGTCGTTCACAATCGCGCCGACACCGTGCTCCCGAAGCATAAATCCCATAACGCCAGACCCCGAAGACACTTATAATGATAAAACCGAATTTACATTTCCCAACATACGCAGCACAAAGATGACAAAGAAAATTTTCATCTACGATAGAACCAACCATCTTGTGCGAACAATCGACCAGCCTACCGATGGTAAATGGATTTGGGAAGGTAAAGATGACAACGGCAACATTGTTCCGCAGGGAGTTTATGTATATATCATTTCTGTCGATGGCAAAGTTGTGTGCAACGGAACTGTGAGCGTGATGAGGTAATTAAAATGGTTTATGAAAAACCGGACAGTCCGTTTTCACCGGGAAGACCCGTTTCTGTGGAATTTTTTGTCGGAAGAAAAAAACAGGTCGAAGAAATCGGAAACTATATCTCATCGTCGTTGGGGAAAAGGCAACTCGAAAGTGTATTGATATATGGTGATAGAGGAATAGGGAAAAGTTCTCTTGCAAGTTATGTTTCAGCGATTGTTGAAAGAAAAGATAATATGATTCCTGTTCACATATCTTTGGCAGGAAGCAGCAAAATCGGCGATGTGGTTAAAGATATCGTCGTCCGCATACTCGAGGAGATTGGTAAAAGCAATTGGTTCGATAGTGTAAAAGATTTTTTTGGAAAATATATAAAGAAAATCGGTTTTTGGGGTGTTCAAGTCGAGTTAAACATCGACAAAAAGGGTCTGCGAAGTTCCGTGAACAATTTCGACATCACTTTGTCGAACATAGTATCGCAAATTGAAAAAGCGGGAAAAACAGGTTTGCTTATTATTTTAGACGATATCAATGGGCTGACGGGAAATAGGCAATTCGCCGACTGGTATAAAGGTTTTTCCGATGGTGTCGCAGTCAGGGGGATAAAATTACCGGTAACTTTTATGCTTTTAAGCACATCGAGCCAGCGCGAAAGACTGTGCGCTCTGCAGCCTTCGCTGATGCGAATTTTTAGACCGATTAAAATAGAACATCTCGCAAACGATGAGGTGAAAGACTTTTTTCTAAAAACATTCCACAGTGTTGGAATGAAAGTTAGCAATAACGGATTAGAACAAATGGTCAAATATTCCACCGGACTGCCGATAATTATGCAGGAAATCGGCGATTCGATTTTTTGGCTCGACGAGGACGGCGTTATAGATGAACGCGATGTTCTTATGGGAGTTTTCGATGCAGCGGACAGGGTTGGAAACAAATATCTCAGTCCTACGGTTTATCGTGCGTTGCGTAGCGAAAATTATCGCTCCATATTGCGAAAACTTGGAAACATTCTTATCGAATTACCGGAGCCGAGCCAATTTAAGAAAAGCAGTATAGAAAAAGAACTTAATGAACCTGAGAAAAAAGTATTCAATAATTTTTTGCAAAGATTGAAGAAATTGAAAATAATCGAGAGTGAACCCGAAGCGGGTAGAGGTGTATATAAATTTGTCAACGAACTTTTTCCGATATATATTTGGATGGAAGCTCAAACTCACGGGAAAAAATTGAAGCGAGTATAAAAACATATTTCGATAAAATTTTAGGAGGCACAATGAACCGCATTTTCATCACAGGTTTAATAATGTTTCTGCTTTGCGTAGCGGCATTTTCGCAGGTCGATGAGACATCTGCGCGAGCGCTCGGTATGGGCGGAGCGTATTCCGCCGCATCGCTCGACGGAAACGCTCCGATATGGAACCCAGGTGCTATGGACGCATTTAAAAGAATGGCATTATCGCTGGATTACTCCGCATTTCATATCGGATTGAACGACGATTTTTTGCAGGAAGGTGGACTGGGATATGTCCTCCACCTCGACAGAAAATTCCGATACGGTTCCGTTGGACTGTCATACACGCAGTTTCTGTCCGATGTATATTCGCAGGGCGTTCTCACGCTGGGATATGCGAAACGCATATTCGGCGAACCCGATGGCAAATGTCTTTCTCTCGGCGCAAATTTCGTCCTGTTCCGCAGCGGCTTCAACGAGGCAAATTTTCACAATTTCGATTCCAGCGACCCGCTCATCCTCAATAATGGGACATCATCCAGCGCTTTTTCCGCCGATGCGGGAATATATTATCGTCCTGCAAAATGGCTCGCCGTCGGTGTCGATGTAAAAAATCTGATGAGTCCCGATGTATCTATATCTCAAACAGGTGTGAGCAAAGAGCCGATGAAAATACGCGGCGGATTGGAATTCGACTTCGATTTTATCAAACCGATTCTCGAAGTGGAATATCGCACCGAGGCGGCGGACAACAACAATCTCGATATGCACATCGGACTGGAGAAAAATTTTGGGCAGAGTTTCGCGATGCGTGCAGGATACAACCGCTCCGAAGTAGGACTTGGCTTCGGATACACTCACTGGGGCGAAAAAATCTCATGGGGAATCGACTATGCCGTGCTGTATCCGCTTATGACCGAAATGGCAAAGGAATATTTCACCACGCATCGTGTCGGTTTCAATCTATTTGTCGAGCCGCCGCCTGTTCCCTTGGAAGACCTCGCCATCGTAGAAAACTCGGTTGGCATCGTCCCGAACAGACTAATTCTCGGTCAGGAAGCGACAATTTCTGCTCAGATAGAAAACCGCGGCGAGAAAATCGAGAAGAAAGTTCCCGTGTCGCTTTATTATCAGGATGCGAACGGCAATTGGGTGCTTGCGGTGCCTGTCGAAAAAGTAACTGTTAAGCCGGGCGAAACTATCCCGCTGAAAGTGAAATGGATGCCTCCCGCAAAAGGAGAATATACAATTTATGTCGCTGTGGACGATTATGCAAAAAATCTGCCTGCTGTCAAAGGCAAAGTGGAAGAAGTCGATGAGGATAATAATGTCGGTTTTGCGGATGTCTCTGTGTATAAGAAGCCGGAAGGAATTATTGCGCCTGAGAATAAAAGCCTTAAAGTATCTAAATTATTGCTATATCAAGAAGAGGAGCCGATTGTTCCAATCGTATTTTTTGATAAAAATTCCACAGAAGTTAATAAAAGATACGACAGGATGCTCTCTATTATCGCAAATCGTCTAAAGAGCAATCCCGATGTAAAAATCGACCTTCACGGTTATTACGATAAAACAACGGACGATGTTGCTGACCCGCAAAAACTCGCAATAGACCGCGGCAATGCTGTCAAAAATCGCATTGTATCGCTCGGGGCACCGTCCGATAGGGTTAATGTCCGAACCACAAGATACGATATGTCCGAATCCCGTGCGGGAATTCCTGCCGAGCAAGTCATCGCAAGAGACAAAAAAATGATGGAGAACGAGAACCGCAGAGTCGAAATAAATGCGTGGTTCACCGAAGGAAACGAATTTCTTGTAAAGGTTCCATTCTCGGGAACATCCACCGAGCCCGCAAATACCGAAGATGCTGCCAGATTTATCGGCAATATGCGTTCACTACTTAAAAATGATAATGAAGTTATCATTCTCGTTGAAGGATATGCTATGGAAGGAGATGAAGAAGGTGCTGATATCGCTTTCAAAAGGGCGGCGAATGTCGCAAATTGGATTAAGGATAAACTCGGTCCAGAACTTGCACAGAGAATTTATGTTCATCAGGGATATGAAAAATCCGCACCGTCTAACGAAGTATGGATTTTCCCAAATCCCGAGGGCGTCGTATTCAGACCGAAGGAAGCAGATAGAGTTCTTGAAGATTACACAATCGAAGGCAACGAAGAAAATCTTGTGAAGATAGACGCTGATGTCGATGCAGGCGTCGATAGTTTCGCTGTCAGTATTGTAGATGACCACGGAAACACTGTGCGACTGCTCGCCGCTGGAAAAGGGCAAGTTCCAAAAGGGATAGCCTGGGATTGGCGAGACGAAGCGGGAATGCTTCTCGATTTCGATGAAAAATATTTCGCAAAATTGCAGATTTGGGATAAAATGGGCGAGAAACTCGTTACCACATCCGACACTATGGGCATCCGGATTTCCAAACAGGGAAAGCGAATCGAGAGCCTCGTCATCGTGATATTTATGTTTAATCAGGATACGCCGGCGTCGAAGTTTCTGGAATCTCGTATAGAATATGTGGCTCGCAGACTCATATATCGCGCTCAAAAGGGACAGTTTCAATTAACTGCTACCGTTGCAGGATACACCGACTCGATAGGTCCCGAATATGCGAACATTGCGCTTTCAAAACAGCGTGCAGAACGAGAACTGCAAAAAATTAGAAAATATATGAAATATCTCCTGAAACTCGACACGAACGCGCAACTCGACAAATGGCTCGCAGACCATCATGTTACGCTTAAAGCAAAAGGATATGGCGAGCGGATACCGTATAAAGTTCGTATATGGAATGCCAAAAAGAAAACGGCTGAAAATATACTTATAGGCAATAATGATTTGCCCGAGGGAAGAACTGTGAACAGAAGAGTTCTTCTCGAAATGAAGTCCGAAAAACTCCCCGAATCGAAATAGGAGGGATAACAATGTCGATTTCAGGCTGGATAGTGCTGATTATCGTGTCTGCTGTTTTGTTCGGCGGACTCGGATGGTCTGTCGCAATCGCTGTTCGTAAAAATAAATCGGATGACACGCAACAGATATCGGACAAGTGAGATTTTGACACCGATAGTGTGATATAAAATTCGAAGTTCAGTGGCTAAAAAAATATTTTCTCCAACAGTTCGTTAAAATTGAGGTATAAAATGGATGGATATATCGTAGTCCTTGCGGGCGGCAAAGGCGAACGCTTTTGGCCCGCAAGCAGAACAAATTCTCCGAAGCAGATAATAAAATTGTTC
>JALTEE010000472.1 GCA_027007865.1 bacterium | reverse complement strand
TTGTTCTACCGAGCGTATGTTTTTGGAACATCAATTTCCCGAGTTTTTCTATAGCGAAGTAAAACGGCGTATCGAGCGAAATCCTAATCTCTTCCTGAACGACAGAGCGTTCACGCTCGAATTCATCTGGCGGAATAATAGAGTTCTGAATTTGGTCGGCGTGAATTTCTATTCCCTTTTCCAAATTTTCAGGCGGAACTCCGATTGTGAAACAGGTATAAGCATAGGATGTCATCGCATTGAATTGTCCGCCGATTTTAGTAACATCTTTTGCGAGTTCTCCAGGACCGCGCTTTTTAGTTCCTTTGAATAGAAGGTGTTCGAGGAAATGCGAAAGCCCATCGTGTTCATCATCCTCGTAAATTGAACCAACTTTGGCAACGCCGAGCAGCTCTACCCACGGATAGCGGTGATTTTCGAGCAGCATAAGTTTCAACCCATTTGGCAACTCTGTTATGAATGGCTGTGACATTTTCTCCCTCCAATTTTTATTGATTGATGCTTCCTGCAATTTATTCTAATTTGTTATAAGAGAACTACTTTTACCTCCAATTTTTGGATTTTTTACCTCCATGTCTAACTCATTGTGTTTCATAGTGATAGATATTTCCTGTTGCCCCTCATCTGTCCCGACAGGGCGGGACACCTTCTCCCGAAGGGAGAAGGGAATCCTCCTTTCTCCTTAGGGAGAAAGGAGTTAGAGGATAGAGGGGATAAATAAAAAACGCATATCAAAGAACTCAAAAATCACCTATTTTACAGGGTTCATTAATGATTTTATTTGCCTTTCATTCGTTCGATTGCTTCATCGACAGAAATTTCGCCGTTTTCTATCGCGGTAAGCACCGATGAAACAATTTCGCCATCATAGTAGTTCATTTTTATTCCCATACTTTCGCCGAGTGCTTTTATTCTCGCTTTTGCAGTGGGTCTGCTCACGCCGAGAATTTTCGCAACTTCGCCGATATTGCCAAAAGTAGCGATAAATGTGCGTAGAAGTTCCATTTGTGAAACAGTTAAGCCTGCAAACTTATCGGCGTTCACAAAACTGCCAATTATTCTTGTTCCGCATCTTTCGCATTCATATTCTCGCACAAAGAGTTTTGCCCCGCATTTTGGGCACTTGCTAATAGATTTTTTCAATTTTATATCCTCCTTTTGAAATAAATATAATTCTGCTTTCAATTTTGTCAAGGATTATTTCAATAATTTGATAAATTATTTTAATTATTCAATAATACTATTAAAATATTGAAAATTAAAATTAAATTTCGAGATAAAAAAAGCCCTCTTGATAGAGGGACAAAACCGATATGAAATGTGAAGAAAACTACGGATTATTCAGAAACCGCTCTATTCAAATCTTCGAGCAAAGGCTCCATAAGTATTCCTCTGCTTTCGGATATGATTCTCAGTGAAACCCACATTTCCGCAGGACACGCTACCCCATGAAAACCATGCCGAGCAAGTATCGGTATTGTTTCGGGGTAATTTTTTAAAATTTCTTCCAAAATGGTTTCTTTTGTTA
>JALTEE010000471.1 GCA_027007865.1 bacterium | reverse complement strand
AAGCCCAGTCAACCGCAGAGTATGCTATCCTGTTTTCCGTTGTTTTGGCGGCTTTGGCCGGTATGCAGGTTTATATGAAAAGGTCGTTTAACGCCAAGTTAAAAGACTCAGCGGATTTGCTTACTAAAGTGACAGGTTCAGTAGGAGGTGTTCAATTAGGCACGACCAACCAATACGAGCCATACTATACTAACCAGCATATTAATACTACCTATACTCAGGATGATACAACTAAGAAATACCAAAACTATGCTGAAAATTATGAGCATACTCAGCAATATAACGCGAGTTCGTCCTATAGGCAGGAGGGTGTTTCGGAATAACCTATTTATGGAGTTGTATTCAAAAGGGGGTTTTATGTTCATAAAAATTAAGAAGGCACAAAGCACATTAGAGTATGCCGGGCTTATAGCGATTGTGATTGCTTCTGTTATTACTATGCAAAGTTTTGTGCGCAACCATATCCAGGGCAAAATTAAGAGCAGTGCAGACAATATCAGCGATACAAGTTTTGACCCCGGAAGAACGGATACGGAGCAGAGCACAAATTTACTGGGCGACAAGACAGAATACAGTTCAGTTGTAAACGGCGTATCGGAAACAAACGCTGCGGACTATCGCTACAAAGAAGAGACCACAGTTAATACTACTTACGACTCCAGTAAGTTTTAAGAAAAGCAGTTTCACCAGGCACCGCAGGAGTTAAAATGAAGAATGCTCAGACAAGCATAGAATATGGAGGATTATGGATACTGCTGGCAGGAGTGTTGATTACTATGGCCGTTTTTGTGCGCGGTCATATTCAGGCCAGGCAGAAGCAGGAAGGTGAGAAAATCTCCCAATTTTTATATATTCCCGGAAAGACTACAATTAACCAGCATACAACAACTATTAGTAATACCAGCAGTCTCTCGGATGATATCCACAGTGAATCTAATTCAAAGGTTGATACAACGAGCTCTTTGGATATGACGACGGATGTTAATCCTAAATAGAAAATAGAATAGGAGGCTTTGATGAAAAGGGCTCAGAGTTTAATTGACTATGGGATAATAGTAGGTGTAGCCGCAATAGCCTTGTCGGCAATGTCAGGGTATATGCAGAGAAGTTTGCAGGCGAAGACAAAAGACCTTGCAGATGTTTTTATTACCAGTAAGCAGAGAGTTGCAGTTAATAAAAAAATGGTTTATAACAAGGGCGGGGCAGATGAGCAGGAATTGGCGCCTGCGAACATGTCCGTGTCTGAAACATCTCAGGACGATAGTATATTGGAGAATGCCGGAAATCACCGGCATACAGTGAATACGAACAGCCATACCTCCGGAGCCAGTATCTCTCCCAACGAGGACCCGGACAAGGATATAAATACTGTGGAACTGCTGGAAAACATTAAATCCGTTCAGAATGCGCAGGCTCAGACTGCTTCTGATGATTTTGCGGATTCCAGCCAGGGCGAGTCTGCGCAGGATAAGGTGAAAGGCGATTTTTATGCCAATGTCCAGGATAGGGACCAGAATTATATTCGTCCTA
>JALTEE010000470.1 GCA_027007865.1 bacterium | reverse complement strand
ATATCGGACCCCTTCGATGACCCCTTCGATGACCCCTTCGAATGAGCAAAATATTAAAATATCGGACCCCTTCGATGACCCCTTCGAAAATATCGGACCCCTTCGACTGACCCCTTCGATGATAACAGAACAACATAAAGAAGAACACCTGAGCCGTGCTTACGTTCATGCTGTCACAGCGAAAGCTGGGCACATATTTGAACCGCCTATATGTGATTACGGTGTGGACGGTACGCTCCATCATGTTGAGAATCGTGGAGGTCGTCGTGATCGGTCTGGGTTCTCAATCGACGTTCAGGCAAAAGCGACAATCAACTGGTTTGTGCGGGACACAAAGGTGGTTTATGACCTCGAAGCCAAAACCTACAACGACTTGGTTTCTCGCTTCAGCCGTCGCCGCGCTACACCCATGATCCTCGTAGTATTGTGCTTACCAAAAGACGAAGCCCAATGGCTGAGTATCACGCCTAACCAAATGACGTTAAAGAATTGCTGCTATTGGTGCCAGTTCTCTGGTGAGTTGACTGATAATGAACAGACAAAGCGCATCGAAATACCACAGTCCAACATCTTAACCCCAGAAGTCGTCACCCGATTGTTATCACAAGTCGAAGCGGGGGAGGTGTTGGCATGAGCACATACCACTTTCCTGCGGACGTAGATGCGATTACGCCTGTCCTGGTCCGTGATTTCCTTCGCCGCAACGGTTGGCAAGATCGTGACCATCCGAACAAAAACCTATTGGTGATGGATGGAACAATCGCAGAGGTAAAGGAAAAAGCCTCACTTGTACTCCCGGCTGACCCGACAATGGATGACTATCGCGCAAGGTTACGAGACACTTTGATCATTCTGGTGGAATCAGGATTCGCTCGAAGCATTCCCGCTCTCGTGGATATGATCCTCCACTGGGACCGTGACATTTACAGAATCCACTTGCAGGCTCCCGGACAACAGGAGCAGTTGCTTCCACTCGAGTATGCCGCTCACATCATCGCCAAATATCGCGACTTCATAGCGTATGCTGCGGCAACCCAGACAACCCCAAGACGTTTCTTTGCGAAACTCACGAAGGCAGGCCGAGAATTTGCTGAACACTGCTACTTCGGTCACACATTTATTGGCAGCTTCGGTTTGAGTATCGAGTGCCCTCTTGATCTGCCTCGTGAGCTGCCAATACCAGATTTGCCTCCTCCAACCGTCTTTAGCCGCACAGTCACGGAAAGGGTCGCACGCGGATTTGCTTCAATGAAAGATGCTGTTTCAAAGGAAGACCCAGAAGTTCTGGTCCAGTCACATGAGTCAGGCTTCTCGGGAAACATGTGCGAGGTGCTGACAGATGTTTACGAATATCTCGAGGGACGAGACATTATCCAACGTATCGCATGGTCCCCTGAACTGGCACCATTGCCAGATCTTGCAGAAGCAACGCAATCAGTGAGACTTGATGAACGATCATACGAGATACTTAAGGCGGCCTCAGCATCACTGCAGAAGGTTGACGAGCCAGACGAAGACAAAACAATCATTGGG
>JALTEE010000469.1 GCA_027007865.1 bacterium | reverse complement strand
CAAAAAAATATGACAAATGAAAATAAAAAAAGTCAAGGAGCACAGCCTAAAAAGTGGGGAGCAGGAATATTTGTTTGGATAATGTTATTCGCTGCTGCGCTTTTCCTTGCGCAGCTGTTATCCTCGAAACATCCGCTCAAAGAGAAACTTACCTATACAGAATTTCTGCAAAAAGTTGAATCGGGCAAAATTTCTGATTGCAAGTTCAAGGGGCACAAAGTTACAGGACATTTCAAAATCCCCGATAAAATACCTCTCGGTGGTAAAAGCGGAAAATCGATAGTCTATGATGAATTTTCACTCATAATTCCATTCGACGACGCTGACCTGCCGAAACTTCTTGCAAAAAGCGGCGTTGCGGTTACCGCAGAAGAAGACAAGGGCGGTTTCTGGGCTATCGCTCTTAATATTCTCCCCTGGCTACTGATTCCTCTGCTGTATTTCTTTTTTATCAGGCAGATGCAGGGAGCACAAAAAGGGATTTTCACCTTTGGTAAGAACCGTGCCAGAAGAGTCGCACCAAATAAACAAAAAGTTACATTCAACGATGTAGCGGGGTGCGAAGAAGCAAAGACAGAACTATACGAAGTTATAGAATTTCTTAAAACACCACAAAAATTTGGCAAACTCGGCGGTAGAATTCCAAGGGGAGTTCTTTTGCTCGGCGCTCCCGGAACAGGCAAAACATTACTTGCACGAGCTGTTGCGGGAGAAGCGGATGTTCCATTTTTCTCGATATCGGGTTCCGATTTTGTAGAGATGTTCGTTGGCGTCGGTGCATCACGCGTAAGAGATTTATTCGAGGAAGCGAAACGCAGTGCACCGTGTATTATCTTCATCGACGAGATAGATGCTGTGGGTCGTTGGCGAGGCGCTGGTGTCGGCGGCGGAAACGATGAACGCGAGCAGACATTAAATCAACTGCTTGTTGAAATGGATGGTTTCGACCCGAACGAAGGAATAATCGTTGTTGCCGCAACAAATCGTCCTGATGTCCTCGACCCCGCGTTGCTGCGTCCCGGACGATTCGATAGAAGAATAATCGTGGACAAACCCGACATCAACGGGAGAACAGCAATTTTAAAAGTTCACACGAGAAATAAACCGCTTGCCGCCGATGTCGATTTGGAGATAATTTCTAAAAGCACACCAGGCCTTGTCGGTGCAGACCTCGAAAATATCGTTAACGAAGCAGCACTACTCGCAGCTCGCAGGGACAAAGACGAAATCGAAATGCACGATTTCGAAGAAGCAACGGATAAAATAATGATGGGTCTTGCCCGCACAAGTTTGACAATCGCACCGGAAGAGAAAAGAATATCCGCGTATCACGAGGCAGGACACGCTCTTGTGGGGAAATTGATGCCAAATTCAGACCCGATACATAAAATCTCGATTATCCCGCGTGGGTTAGCGCTCGGTGTCACATTTTTTCTTCCCAACGATGACCGACGCGTATATCCAAAATCGTATCTCACCACAAAACTTGTTCATCTATTAGGCGGGCGCGCTGCTGAACTGCTTGTTTTCAAAG
>JALTEE010000468.1 GCA_027007865.1 bacterium | reverse complement strand
ATATTATCTTTTCTGTTTCATCCACGCAGGATGGGTCAGAAAGGATAAGCAACTGCGCATCTATAACGCCAGCGGCTTCTTCCCCCATCGTTTTCGCAATGGCTGCACGAATACGAAAAAGCTGGTCTTGCGTAATCTGGAGTGCATTCCTGAAACGCTCCTGTTCCCGCGATAAATTATCAGTGGAAATTTCTTGATATGGCACAGCAAGTTCTCCTCGCTGAACCACGACCGCAGGTGCAATCGCAAATCCACTGCCGCTGCCTATTCCTCTGTAAATCTGCTGTGGCAATTTCGCTCCATAGATAAAAGATTATTGACAAATAAATTCATCTGTCGATAACGCGCAAGAAAATTTAATAAATCGTCGTAATTTACTTTCAATTTCCCATAATTCAACGATTTTCGATAGAAATGTGATGAATAACTTTTCACAATAGAACTGTATTGTAATAGAACAAATTAAATGTCCCGACCTAACGAGACAAAATTAAAAACAGCAATTCCCAAAACATTGCACCATCGATATTGGATAAGTGGGGAGTTTTGTATCGATAATTGTTAATTGTCCGTCTTTTCCTTCCCACAGGTGCAATCGTGTAAAACGAAACAGTCGGGTCTTTCATCTACAAAATCACATACGGTTGCGCAGGATGCTTCGTCGAGGTTGTTCCCGTTAAGCCAAAGATTTCTTAACGATGAGACATCTATAAGCGGAGATACATCTATTTTCGTGATATTATTACTGGATAGTTCGAGCCAATAGAGATATGTGCAGGATGCGAGTGGAGATACATCGAGGGAATCGAGATTGTTGTCGCCGAGCGAAAGCCACCACAGCTGCGAACATTCGGCGAGCGGAGATAAGTCTATCGCTGCCAATTGATTTTCCGACAACCGGAGCATTTTTAAATTATCGCAGTTTTCGAGAGGAGACAAGTCGATATTCGTAAGCGAATTCCATCGGAGGTCGAGCGTTTCCAATGTAGCGCTATATTCATCTAATCCATCGAGGCAGTTTGAATCGGATAATCCCATTTCATTTAAATTTAGTGAAACGACGCATCCCACAGTATTACGAATAACTCTATCTTCGGGAATTATGATGCCGCCGAGCACAACAGAGTCGTCATTACATTCGAGATGAGCAATATAAATAGAGATTTCATCGGTATCATATTCGATTCCCCATCTTGCGATTGTCTTCAATGTATATTGTCCAGACGAATAATCTGAAATGTCGAATGTCGCTTCAAATGGGGAAGTATAATCTATCGACGAATTGTTGGAACCGAGTATAAATTGAATAAAATCGGGTGTCGAATTGACTTCTGCACGAACGGTCAAAGTAGCAGCTACTGTATCACCGTCGGATGGAAATGTTATACTCACCCAAAGCGTATCCGAAGGAATATCGCTGTCGTCGTTCTTTGGCGGATTACCAGAACAACCACTAATAAAAATAACAGTAGCCGCGATTGCGAAAACAAAAAGTAATATGCTTAATTTCCTGAACATTTTTGCCTTTATTATATGC
>JALTEE010000467.1 GCA_027007865.1 bacterium | reverse complement strand
AATTCTATCTAATTGCGAAATTATAAAATCGAATGTTAAGTGGAATGTTTTTTCATTGCTATAATTGCTGCGCCCAAAACTCCCGCCTTCCGATAAAATTTCGCTCGCACGATTTTCACATTTTTAGCAAGGTGTTTTAGCGCATTTTTAACGGCAATTTTTCTTGCGGGATTTATGAGTGCGTCTCCCCAGCGAGATATTCCTCCGCCGATAACGATTCTTTCGGGATTAAATATATTTATCAAATCTGCGAGCAACGAGCCGAGATAATTTGCGGTGATATCGAGAACTTTATTCGCTGCTGGGTCGCCGAGGTCGGCGGCATTTTCGATAATTTTCGGACTCAATTCGCCGAACTCGCCGTCGAGCATTCCCCATATAATCGAGCCTTTGTCCTTTCGCAATATTTCCCACGCTGTTCGGACAATTCCGGTGTGTGAAATCAACGCTTCTGCACATCCGCGACGACCACAACCACATCTCGGACCATCGGGATTTAGAACGATATGTCCCAGTTCGCCTGCGAAACCATTTTCCCCGCGTATTGGCGAGCCGTTTATAAGAACACTTCCACCGACACCCGTTCCGAGAGTGAGCATAATCATCGGGTCGGCTTGCGCGCCGCTGCCGATGGTATATTCGGCAATTGCAGCAAAATTAGCATCGTTATCGATGTAAATCGAATCCGCCGGATATTTAAAATATTCCGTGAATAATTTTTTAAAACCCACATTCCCCCAACCATTTAAATTTGGAGGATTATGAACGACGCCTTTCAAATCGACAGGTCCGGGAATGCCTATGCCTACCGAATGAACAATATCTAAAGAGATGTCGAGATATTTAAGAATTTCGGCGATTAGTGCGATTTCCGCCTGCGGACCGCCTGAAATTGGCGTGTCGCCAAGCGCATAAGAAATTATCTCGCAATTCTCATCGACGAGTGCGACTTTCGTATTCATTCCGCCGATGTCCACTCCGAGATATTTCTTCATCGTGTTGCTCCTGAAAATTGCAGAACAACTTTGCATTCTTTTATCGAATTATCGGACTGCGAGAAATTGTTCTCCGGACTATTGCGCAATGAACTTGAAATTTCGACAGAGACATTATGCTCAGTTAGCCATTTCGATATTTTCGCTTCCCGTCGTGACGAGACGCCTGCAATGAACGATAGCGCGGCTTCGATAGATTGCCAAAGCATCCGGCTTTTTTGGGTCGAGATATTCTCGTCTTCGTAGTTCGATGAAATAGTTAATGTTATGGATAAGCCATCGTCGATTAGTTTATCCATAGTCGATGCGATAGCCCACACAGCAGTATAACTTCCTTCCGATAGTTCATTCCCAAAAAACTGCCAAGCAGGTATTTCCCAGGTATCGTAGAATGTATCCTCAATTGCGAAGTTCACAGGCACATCGATTTTCGACATCCCGATATCGGGAAAATAAAACGAGAGCAAGTATTCATTGGGAAGTATCGGTATATCTTTCAATCGAATACTGCCCGTGCGGGACGATAACGACAGTGGGAAAAGAAATCCGCAATAGTTCCACGACGGCGAAAAATCGCAATAGAATGTATTCGGTAAAATCGGCGTGGTTGTCGTATCGACAGTGTATTGCAATTCTATTTCATTCTCTTGAGGTTCTTGTAAAAAACCATAGATTTTTCCAAAAGGTGTCGCTTGTTTTGGCAGCATAATAATTCGGGCATAAGGTGTTTTTTCTACGGTTGTCGGATTTACAAATATAATAATCCGTCGAGCAAATCTATCGTCGATTTTCTCGATAATTTTCCCCCGTAAAAAATCGAGCCATTTGTAAGAATCACTATTATTGTCGAACCCATATCCGGCAATGACAGCGATAGCCTCCGGGTCTTGCACAAAAATTTTGTTTAATTCCGGAGCCAAATCGCCTATGATTTCTTTATATGAACGGCGCCAATACGGCATTCTATCGGTAGGATAAAAAGTTCGAGGCGAAAACTTTGCGAATTCGACAGCGCATTGCACACGCATATCAAGAAACGATGAACTATCGGGAAACAAATTTTGCTCAAAATTATGCGTATCGGAAATAGAAATTCTATCTCCCACCATAGGATAATTTTTTGTAATTTGACGGAATATATTCTCAGCGCGATTGTTCGCCAATTTAATTCCTGCCTGCGGCGATAAGATATCGTCGTATTCGGACGAATAATAGCCGAACAGAACCAAATTGGCATCTCGATTTTGCACCAGCATTTCCCCAAAAGATATCAGTGTGCTTTTGTCGTCATCGGATAATTTGCTGTCTCTGCTATCGAAGAAGAAAATAGTTTTTATTTTCCCAAATGAAACGACCCTTGAAAATCCGCCCGAAATAGATATTTCTTGCGGCTCGATTGAAACAGGAATTAATTTCACATCTATGCTGTCCGCGTAGATAATCGTGCAGAGTAGAAGGATAGTAAGCAAAAATATAAAACTTTCTATTTTTACTAAATTGTTCATTATTCAGTATCAGAAATTTTTAAAAATATCGGAATTTCTATCGCTCATAAAATTCCGGTCTCCTGTCTTCGAAGAGGTGATTTCGCTCCGTTATCCATTTGTCCAGCGCATCGTCGGGGTAGATTTCCACAACTGCGACCTCTTCCCTGTCCACAGATGCTCGCGAAAGAATTTCTCCCTTTGGAGAATATATAATACTCCCGCCTGTGAAATGCAATGAAATATTTTCCACTTTTTCCTCGCCGATTCGGTTGGCAAGAACGATAAAAATTCCATTTTCGATTGCTCGTGCAAAACTCGCCCGCTGGCAGTATGGCAGAACGAGATTGGATATATGCAAAATCACCTGTGCGCCGCGAATTGCCAATGTGCGATACGCTTCTGGAAAAATCCAGTCGAAGCAGACGAGCAGACCAAATTTTGCGCCGCGAAATTCAAAGGGTTCGAGAGGAATATCTCCACGCTCGAAAAGTGTCTTCTCTCTGTCGAATAAATGCAGTTTTCTATATAGATGAAAATTTGCATCGGGTTCGACAGCGATAGCGGAATTGAAAATTTTTTCGCCATCTCTTTCAGGGAAACCGCCGACGATAAGCGCATCGAGTCTTTTCGACCAATCCCGCATCGCCCAAAAGATTTTTCCATTTCCTGCAGGTTCGGCAAGAGACGACAATTGCGCCGCATCTCGGAATAAATATCCTGTTGCGAATAGTTCGGGAAACACGAGAACATCTGTAGAAACATCTTTTATAAGCGCTTCTGCTCGCTCTAAATTTTTATCGATGTTGCCGAGAACTGGATTGAATTGAACAAAACCAACTTTCATAATTTTTCCCTTCTATATTTATTTAGGCTTTTGTGCGAAAAAATTAGTCGATAATAAAGCTCAAAGTCTAAAGCTAAAAACTGATGAGTCGAGCGTCTCGCTCGATAAAAACATCGAAACGGAACGCTTATATTATCATTTATGAGCAATTAGAACTTCCAAGAATTTATATTTCTATAACTTTTCCAACTCCCCCTGCAACAAATCTTTTAGGATAGATAGATTTTATCTCCGATTTGTGTTGCGTGCAGTGAGTAGCGCAAATGATTTTTGCATCTTTTATTACATCGAACTCATCGAAACCGTGAAATCCCCCGATGAGAGCATAAATCTTCCCGAAGCGAGATGCGGCTTTCAAAATCTTATCTATTCCCGGATGAGAACACCCCACAATCACAACCGCACCCTTTGGAGTTTTCACCACGAGAGATTGCTCGATATTATCGAGTTCGCCTGTCGAAAATATGTTTTCGAATATTTTTTGCGGTTCCTTTATTTTCACCACTTTTTTTGCGCCACTCGGCGGATTATTATATGACGATGGAATATAGATTTCGACTGGATTCATTTTCAAAATTTCTGCCAGCCCACCCGTGTGGTCCCAATGAGAATGCGAAATAAATACACTCGTTATTATCGCAGGCTCTATGCCGAGTTTCGACATATTATCGAGCAATATCGAACTTTTTGCGCCCGTATCGAAAAGTATTTTGTGTGTATCCACTTCGACGAGGCAGGAAAATCCCCAGTCTGCCGTGCAGTCTTCCCGCTGCGTTTCATTATCATAAATAATCGTGATTTTCATATTGTCTTTTCCTCCTGTGCTTTAGACATCTTTTGCATTTGCTCTACCATCATAGTCGTTTTCATTTCGATTGCCGTGAGAATCCAAAATTGATAATGATTTACTCGCGCTTGACTGTGCATTAGATATATAAGTTTGAGCGAGATGAGCAGAATTGCTACATCGAGTGCGATTGTGCCGACGAACTGCCTCCAAAACATTTCAGAAATAAAAAGTGCGATTACAATTACGAGAAATGCGATATTTAAATACTTATCTTTTTTTGTCGGCTTACCACCGAGTGAACCTACCATACGACGAAGTCTCTCGTCATATAAGTCTTGGAAGGCTTCTTTTTCTGCGTGTTCGAGTTCGTTTTCGGAAAAATTTTTCATCTATCCTCCGCTGTGAAAATTTGCTTAAAGATTATGCGCCAAATTTTTTCAGTCTTTCTGCATCTGCCATCATCAGCATTAAAATCGCTTCCGCAGGAATATGCCCTATTATTCCTTTTGCGCATTCTCGTTCAGAAAACTTTTTCGCATCGTCGGCGAATGTATATCTTCCTTTTAGCAATAGCGGAACAGGATGCCAACTGTGCGATTTCAGCACCGACGGTGTGCAATGGTCGCCCGTAATCGCGATGACATCGGGTTCGAGCGCGAGAAGTTGCGGCAATTTCTCATCCACTTCTTCGATTACTTCGACTTTGGCGTTAAAATTTCCGTCCTCGCCGTATGAATCGGTCTTTTTAATGTGAATAAAGAAGAAATCATATTTATCCCACAATTTTTTCGCCATTTCAAATTCATCTTCGATTGTCTCGCCCGATAATTGCGCATTATCCATACCGACGATTCGCGCCAGTCCGCGATACATCGGATACACAGCGATACCGACAGCGCGCAGTCCATATTTTTCCGTCTGCGTCATTATATCGGCGAGTTTTGCATATCCTCGCAGCAGAACGGTATTAGCAGGATGTTCATCGGCAAGAATTTCGGTTGCCATATCGATAAATTTATTCACGATTCGAGCGGTTTTTTCAGCAACCGGCGACAGTGGCATCGCTTTTTGCGGCGGCTTTCCGACAATCTGCGGATCGGCATCGGATACGAGCGCCGAAAGACCATTCCCACGCAGAACAACAGCAAATCTATAATCTCGTCCCGCCTTTATATCGACCGATATATCCTCGATTTGCTTAATTCCGCTCTTCAATTTATCGACCAATTTTTCGCACAGTTCCGTAGGAATTCTTCCTGCGCGTCGGTCTGTGATTATTCCGTTTTCGATTGTGGAGAAATTTCCGCGCATAGCGAGGTCGCCGGGACCGACTTCCATTCCCACGCCGAACGCTTCGAGGATACCGCGCCCTATTTGATATTTTAAC
>JALTEE010000466.1 GCA_027007865.1 bacterium | reverse complement strand
CTTGACATACGATATTGCAACAAATAATTTTATCGTTCAAATTTATGTTGAAGGATATCGTTTTTTAATAGATTATTGGGGGTGTAGCTCAGCTGGCAGAGCAACGGCTTTTTAAGCCGTGGGCCGATGGTTCGATCCCGTCCACCCTCAATTTTTCAAAAGATGGACTGCACATTTTCATTGTGTAGTCTATCTTAAAAATCAAAATGTTTTTATATGAATTCCTCGGTAAAAACAAATATTTCTCTCTATTTTCGCCTTTTAATTCTTGCTGTCGGCATCGTTACGCTCGATAGAATTACAAAAGACCTCGTCGCCAAATCTATGTATATCGGGCAGTCGAAACCATTGCTCGGCAATTTCTTTCATCTCACCTATGTGCATAATCCTGGTGGAGCTTTTGGAACGAGGTTCGGCGGGAATATCTTCTATATTGTCGCCGCAATTTTTGCGGCGGTGATTTTAGTTCTATGGCTGTTTCGCAAGGAGCATTTGCCCATCGGCTTCACAGGTATAGCCCTTATGCTCGGTGGTGCTGCTGGAAATCTATGGGATAGATTAACAATCGGGCAGGTCATCGATTTTATCGATATAGGAGTGAAAACATCGCGGTGGTATACATTTAATATCGCCGATTCATCCATTACCACCGGAATTTGCCTGCTTATTCTTCAAGAATTCCTTCCGAGACGCAAAAAAAGCGAAGATGTCTTTGTCGAGAGCGGAAACGAAAACGACGGCAGCGAGCAAAATTAACAGCACGATAATTCTCACCACGATACTATTCACTGAAACAACTGCGAGTGTTGCAGCAATCACAGCGAAAATCGATGCGAACACTTTTGCATAAGGGATTTTTACCGGCATTAGAAATTGTCCCATTCGCCATCCGAAAAAGAGGAGAATCGAATATGCCGCTAATGCCGATGCAGCAGCGCCGAGAATGCCGTAGCGCGGTATTAAAACTATGTTCAATACGATATTTATCACTGCTGAAAAACCCGTGAAAATCGGTACGAAAACCGTTTTGCCTGAAACATATATTCCCGCATCGGCAATGAGCATCAGAGCATCGAGGAAATAGACAACCGCAAGAATCGGCACGACAATGAGTCCTGTCTCATATCCAGGCCCTATCATCAACTTAAAAATTTCGGGGGAGAGCAGAATTGTTCCCACTGCGACAATCGCCATAATTCCCGACACTTGTCGCCATATTATCGGCATCTTTTCTACGAGCACATTTTCTCGATGCATATTGAACATCCTTGCCACCCAGGCATATCGAATCGGGACAACCACCATAGCGACAATACCCGCGATTTTTACCGCGGCAGAATACGCCCCAGCGGCGGAGAAATCTGCGAGGCGAGCAAGAAGCCACCTGTCCGAAAATGAAAATATCTTTACAATGAGCATATTTATTGCGAGCGGAAAACCATATTTCAGCATCGGATGGAAAATTCCGCTGCCGATGGGGAATTTGCATTGCCGCACAATTTCGGGAGTGAAAAGAACGAATGCAGCAAAACCAGCGGCAATCCAACCGATGACAACTCCTCGAACTGAAAATCCTATAATAAGAAGCAAAATAGCAATCCCGTATCCGAGCGCTGCGCGCATTATATCCGCTAAAATAAACATCTTCACATATTCCTGCGCTTGGAACAAGGCTGCAAGCGTGAAGAAAAGCGCATCTGAAACTCCCCAGAGCGCTGTTAGAAAGATTAGTTGCCCTTTTGTGCTATTGCCGAGAATCAAAATTGCAAGTTCGCTGCGGAAAAACCAGCATAGAATCGAAACAACAATCGCTATCGAGAAAATTAACGCAAATGCTGCGGATAGATATTTTCCTCGTTGTTCTCTATCCACGACGAAAAATTTGAATAGTGCTTGGTCGGCACCGAACTGGACGAGAACGGTAATTATCGCCGCCCAGAACGCAAGCACCTGCCACGCGCCAAATTCTTTCGCAGACATCAATCGTGTGAGCAGCGGAAGAAGCAGGAATATCATAGCAGAAGCGATTCCTCTGCCAACAGCATAGCCCGCGCTCTTTCGCCACAATGACATATCAATACCTCTGCCTGATAATTCGCACTATCTCGCCGGCATCTTCCATTTCCATAATTTCTTCTCTGAATGATGGGTCGGAGTCGAACATTGAAAGGAGTTTGCGATATACTTTTTGGTAATCATTTGCATCGTCGAAATAGGGTGTCGCTATTCCGAACACGAGGTAAACGGGTTCGCCGTCGAGCGACTCCATATTCGCACCGTTCGGATATCTGAGAAAACACATTATTAAACTCTTCACATTTTTCGAGCGGACATGAGGAATTGCGATACCTCGTCCGAGCGCAGTTGGCGCCTGTGATTCGCGGTAGAGCAACTCGTCGCCTAATCGCTTTACATTCGTAACCATTCCTGTTTTATCGAGCACTTCCGCGCAGCGGCGGATGATGAGAGTTGTAACCTCTTGTTTGCTCAGAATTATTTCTTCACCCGTCGATTTGTCGATGGGGTTATCTATTTCTTCCCACAATTCGATAAATTCGGGTCGGAGAAGCCGAAAAAGCCTTATGTCTCGCTGTGGCATCATACTAACAATAAAAAATGAAAATTGCAAAAAACAAAGTGAAAAATTCTAGTTGCAGAAGACACCGATTACACAGAGGAAAATTCAAATGGCAAATGCCATTTCAAAATTATCAAATCACAAAATCGATACCCCGCTAAATATAAGCGACATCGGGGAACCGCGAGGCATCGATTCTTAAGCAGAAAGTTTGTTTATAATTTTTTCCTTGCAATAATTATAATTGTATATATTTTTGCAATATGAAAATATCGGGGAAAAATTTCGCGGTTTTAATTGTCATTATCGCCTTTGCTTTCGCTATTTTTCCCGCTGAGGTATGCGTAGCACAGGATTGGACGAGTTCCTCCTCTCCCGATACCGTCTACATAGAAATTAGTGTTCGAATGGTCGGCGCATCTTGGACATTTAGCGATGGTGGCACAGGATTAGCGCACACGGCACCTGCTCTCGCATTTTCGCACGCCGCGGATACATTCGCTGCTGCCGCAGATTCTGCAACTGCGCCTGTTTATCCCTGCGACAAAATCCACCACATATTCTGGATTGAAAACACAGGCGGAATCACGCTCGACATCAACACATTTTTTAGCGAGGATTTGAGCGGACCGGATTGGGTTCATTCTGATTTTGCGGATACGACCTGTCGTGGAGTCGATACACTCGTCGGTTCGTATGCCTTTAAGCCTGCCGACCCGACTCTGTCCACTATTCCTTCCGTTTGGACAGTTCTTCCCGAAGACCTTGGTGCAAGCGACGAATATGAAAATCTTTACGCCGAAGACCCGACTGCTCTTGGAGATGGCACATGGGATGCGGGCGAAGCGGATATTATCGACTTTCATATTTTATATGTGGTTCCTTCGAGTTCATCTACCATAATGATGCAGAATTTCTATTCCGTCGTCGTAGCGAAAATTTCCGACTAACAAGTGTGCTGCTCGATACCCTTTGGATGATTTCATCCCGCCATAGCAATATTTTATGGATTCCCAATCGAGTTGAGAATGACAGAATCGGTTTGTTGGGAATAACAAATGCTTTTTACTATGCTATCATTCCTCCCGCCCTGGCGGGAGAAATCCAGAAAAGCCATTATGTTTTCGCTAATCTGAGCTACAGCCAGGAGCGTTCTAACGAGCTGCGGAGCGCAATGGTCAAGCTGAGGGTTTGTTCTGCGACGCAAATATTTCTTTGATAACGCCAAGCGAACTCATAGTGGCGGATGCTTCGTATGGAACGAACAATTTCGTTGCTTTTCCATCGGCGATTTTTGCCAGTGCATTGAGATATTTTATCGCAATCAGGTCTTTTGTTGAATTTCCATTGTGAATTGCTCCATAGACGCGTTCGATAGCTTGTCCTTCACCTTCTGCAACCGTGAGTTTTTCATATTTATCCGCATCGGCGACGCACTTGATTGCTTCGGATTTCCCTTCTGCCGATAGTATCGCTGCGCGCTTTTCGCCTTCCGCTTTAAGAATTTGCGTCCGCGAATCCGCATCTGCTACTTGCTATTTGCTAACATCTTCTTCGCTATTTCATTGACTTTTGCCGCAATTTCTTCGCTGTCGATGTCGACGAGTTCCCCATTTCTTACTACGATTTTTCCGTTCACTATCGAATATTCGACAGTGTGGTCAAATCCCGTAAACACAATTGCTGCGAGCGGGTCTGATTGTGCGCCGGCATATTGCATCTTCGATAGGTCGAATATAATTATGTCCGCAGCGAAGCCTGTTGCGATTTTTCCAATTTTTTTAAAATTTAATAGTTTCGCTCCGCCCTGTGTTGCGATTTTCAATACTTGTCGAGCGCTCATCGCATCGGCTCCATATTTTACACGCTGCAAAAGCATTGCATTTCGCACTTCGCCAAGCATATCGGATGAATCGTTCGATGCGGAACCGTCCACGCCGATTCCAACACGAATGCCTAATTCGAGCATCTCTTTAACTCGCGCAATTCCCGAACCGAGCCGCATATTCGATGTGGGACAATGCGATATCCCCGTATTCGTTTCTGCGAGAATGCGCAGTTCATCATCGTCGAACCAAATTCCGTGAGCGAAAAAGACATCGTCTCCGAGCCAATTCCAATCAGCCATTAATTTTAGCGGGCGCTTACCGTATTTTTCGATGCAGAAATCTTCTTCGTCCTGTGTTTCGGCGAGGTGCGTATGCAAAATTACGTCATATTTCCGCGCCAGTTTTGCGCTTTCGAGCATCACGGTTTTATCGACGGAGAACGGGCTGCACGGTGCGAGGATTATTTTCCGCATAGCGAGTGGATTCGGGTCGTGAAACTTTTCAATGACGCGCTCCATATCACGAAGCACTTCGTCTGGGTTTTGAACGACATCGTCCGGGGGGAGACCGCCGCTGCTTTTGCCCAATGTCATCGAGCCGCGCGAAGGCGAAAAGCGAATGCTGAGTTTCTCAGCCGCTTCGAATTGAAGTGCCATTATGTCTCCGCTAAAATTTTTGGGATATAAATACATATGGTCGGATGTTGTCGTTGCTCCTGTGAGCAAGAGTTCCGCTCCGCCGAGCAGCGTCGAATAATAAACCGCATCCGCATCGAGTTTCGACCATATCGGATAGAGATATACGAGCCAGTCGAACAGTTTCGCATCCTGCGCACCCGGAAGATTTCTCGTAAGTGTTTGATATAGATGATGATGCGCGTTCACCATTCCGGGCAGAACGAGATGATGCGAGCAGTCGATTATTTCTGTCTGTGCTTTTTCATCAGGAGATAGCTCGACATTTTTTGCAATTTTATCGATTAAATTGTCGCGGATTAGGATATCATATCCCGAAAATTCGTCGTCGTCATCGTCGAATGTGGCAATGTAATAGCAATTTTTTAAGAGAATCATTTTTTAAAAATCCTCATTGTGAAAT
>JALTEE010000465.1 GCA_027007865.1 bacterium | reverse complement strand
TAATTATTTTATAAATATTTGTTCTTATGAACAATCAATTTGGAGGATATAAGTGGCAGCCAAACGAATATATGAAGCAGCTCGCGAAATGGATTTAACCAGTAAAGCTCTTCAGCAACTTTTGGGAGAGCTCGGTTTCAAAGTTAAAAGCCATATGAGCATTTTCACGGACGAGATGGCTGCAAAAGTAAAACAGCGACTATCCCAGGAAAAAGAAGATGCCAAAAAGAAGGAAAAGAAAAGAGAAGAGATAAAAGAAGCTGTCAAGAAAGAGGAAGCAAAGAGCAAAATCGCTCCTTCGGTGAAAAAGAAGAGAAAACGCCGTCGTAGGAAAAAGAAACGCAAAGGCAGAGATTATGCCGCCGAAATGCGAAAGTTAGAGGAAGAACGAAGAAAAAAGCGTGAAGAATTGTTAAAAAGCATAACTAAGGAAAAAGTTTCCGAAGCGGTCAGGCAAACACTTTCGCAGTTGACAACTTCAAAGAAAAAGAAAAAATATCGAACAAAAGGTAACAAAGAAGAAGTAATAGAGCGCGACCCTAATATAATCGATGTCCACGAATTCATCACAACAAGGGAACTCGCAAAACGCCTCAATGTCCAGCCTGCCAATCTAATAGAAAAATGTTTCACCGAACTCGGTGTAATGATTACTCTTAATCAGAGACTCGATTTCGATACTATCTCGCTAATTGTAGAGGCATATGAAAAAAAGGCGGAAAAAATCGAAACAGAAGAGGAAATTTTCGAGGAAGAAGAGGAGGAAGATGAATCTCAACTTGTTTCTCGCCCGCCTGTCGTAACGATTATGGGTCATGTCGACCACGGCAAAACCACGCTTCTTGATTACATCAGACAGACCAATGTCGTCGCCGGCGAAATGGGCGGTATCACTCAGCACATCGGAGCATATACTGTCGAAACGGAATACGGCGATATTACATTTATAGATACTCCGGGCCATCGTGCTTTTACAGCGATGCGAGCACGCGGCGCTCAGGTTACCGATATCGTTGTTCTGATTATTGATTGGAAAGATGGTGTAATGCCTCAGACAGAGGAAGCGATAAATCACGCTCGTTCCGCAGGCGTTCCAATAATAGTCGCAATCAATAAAATGGATTTGCCAGGTGCCAGCGCAGACAGGGTTATGCAACAATTGTCCGACCTCGGAATTGTATGTGACCAATGGGGAGGAGATGTTCTGTGTGTCGATATATCCGCAAAAAACGGGACTAATGTGGAAACACTTATCGAATACATAATTTTGCAGTCAGAAGTATTGGAACTTCGCGCAAATCCATTCAAGCCAGCGCGGGGCATCGTTTTAGAAGCACAATTGGAACAAGGCAGAGGTCCTGTGTCAACATTGCTCGTCCAGCGTGGAACATTGCGAAAAGGCGATGCGATGGTGATGGGAGTTTATTCGGGCAAAGTCCGAAATATGTTCGATGAGCGCGGAAAAATACTCGATGAAGTCGGACCAGGAAGGCCTGTTCGTATAATCGGAATGGACGGCGTTCCCGAAGCGGGAGACCAGTTCTTTGTCGTGGAAAATGATAAAAAAGCGGCAAATATTGCATTGCAAAAACGCTTCATTCGTGAACAACAAGAACGATATAGAATTCAACGCTCTACATTAACCGATTTCTACAATCAGGTTGAGGAAAGCAAGAAAAAAGTATTGCGCATAGTTTTGAAAGGCGATGTAGGTGGTTCTGTCGAGGCAATTTCGGATATGCTAACATATTTGTTTAGCGAAGAATGCAAAATCGAAGTCATTCACAAAGCGGTTGGACAAATATCCGAAAACGATGTTCTGCTCGCATCCGCGGCAAAAGCGATAGTGATAGGTTTCAATGTAAAACCCGATAAAAGAGCGAGAGAAACCGCAATAAAACAAGGCGTCGAAATCCGCTCATACAGTGTAATCTACAATCTTGAAGAAGATATGCGAAAAGCTCTCGAAGGAATGCTTGCCCCAAAAATTCACGAAGAATTTCTTGGAAGCGGAGAAATACAGCAGGTATTCAAGGTGTCACAAGCTGGAAAAATAGCAGGATGTATAATTAAAGAAGGAGTTTTCAGACAAGGTGCAAAAATATATATCCGTAGAGATGGTGAATTGATTGGAGAGGGCAAAATTACAGACCTGAAAAGATTTAAAAAACAAGTAAAAGAAGTAATTGCAGGATTGGAATGCGGTGTTCAAATATCCGGTGTAACCGACTTTCAAGACGGTGATGAAATCGAATGCGTAGAGATTATAAAAATGAAGCAGACAATTTAATGTAACAAACAATCTCTAATTACTAACAACTAATTGCCAAGTGATAGTAGGAGTTCGCACAATAGACCTTCATATACCGGGCTGCAGGTCACTGAAAGAGAAGCGGTTTGTTATAAAATCGCTTCGCGACAGACTTCGCTCGAAATTCAATATATCTGTGGCAGAAATAGACCATCAGGATTTGTGGCAGCGCTCGAAAATCGCAATCGCAGCCGTGAACGATAGCGGAGCTTATATTGATGGACTTCTCGAGAAAGCGATGGAAATGGTGGACAAAGAAAGAAGGGTTGTTATAATCGATGTGAATACCGAAATGTATTAACTCAATAAGGGAGTGTGTGATATGGATGAGCAGGAGAATGTTCCCACCGAAACAGTAGTCGTGAAAAAGAATAGTGCAGCGACGACGAGCCTCGTGCTGGGCATTATCGGTGTTGTTACGGGATTGGTTTTGATAGGCTCCATTTTGGGAATTATAGCGATAATTTTCGGTATTATCGCTCTCGTTCGAGCAAACAAGACGCCGGAAATAGGCGGACAAGAGAAAGCAATCGCAGGAATCATACTCGGCGCTATCGCTATTATATTGATATTCTTTGCGGCTATGCTCGCCGCAATCGCTATCCCAAGATTTATGGCGGCATCGAAAAAGGCGAAAATCAGCGAAGCAAGAGTTATATTGAAACAGATTTGGTTAGCCGCAGGCGTATATTATGAGGACAAAGGATACTATCCACCAGTCTGGACATTTAATGATGCTTTAACAAAAAATACCAATTGGAATACTATGGACGAACTGATTGTATATAAGCCAAGCGGTTATCCTCGATTTACTTATACTATAACCGCTGGTGGAACAACATTCGAGGCAACTGCTTCTTCAGCATCCAGCTATGATGTCAGTTTGCACGATGTCTCCGATATGAAAATCAGCATCGAGGGAATGTTAACAGGCGGAACATTTTAATTTTTTAGGAAACAAAAATGTCGAGGAGAACAACACAAGTAGCGGAACTTCTGGCGCAAGTTGTCAGTCGAATAATACTGACGGAACTCGCCGACCCGCGACTGTCGGGAATTATTACAATAACCGGTGCAGAAATTTCTTCCGACCTGCACTTCGCAAAAGTATATTTTAGCGTAATCGGCAACCAAAGCGATTGGGAAAATACTGAAAATGTGCTGAAAAAGGCTGCCGGATTTATTCGAAAATTAGTAGCGCAAAGAATCGTTTTGAAAACAACGCCAAAATTGACATTTGTTCCAGACCACACTGTCGAGCAGGCGCAGCAAATAGAAAAAATTATCGAAACAGTCGATTCCAAAGCGCGATTCGACGGTGAATAAACTGAATAGAATCGGATGCGACATAACACAATTATTCGAAAATAGAAAATGCCATTGGACAAGATAAAACAACTCATACAGGATAGCGAAAATATTCTTGTCGTCTCGCATATAGACAGCGACGGCGATTCGCTCGGCAGCGCTATCGCATTACAACTCGCACTATCCGCTATCGGAAAACAAGTTTTCGTTCCTGCACCGACAAGATTCCCACAGCGATATTCTTTTCTACATAGATATACAAATGGATGGGGAAATGTTCCGCAAAAGCCCGATATAATTATCGCTGTGGATTGTTCGTCCGAAGAGCGAATCGATTGGGGCGATTTTTTAAGCACAAACGGCATTCCGCTTATAAATATCGACCATCACGACGGCAATCATAATTTCGGCGATGTAAATTGGCTCGACCCGAACGCAGCGGCAGCGGGAGAAATGATATACGAATTATTGAGGGAAATTCCCGCTCCAATCGATGAAAACGCTGCCAGTGCACTGTATGTCGCAATAATGACCGATACTGGACGCTTCTCGTTCGGGAACACAACATCGAAAACACTGGCAATCGCTGCAGCACTGGTGGAAATCGGCGCCGACCCAAAATATCTAACCACCGAAACATATTTCAACTTCTCCGAAGAATATTTTCGAAACATCGGAATCGCGCTGTTCAATTCACGCAGCTATAACAACGGGCGAATACTCTTTCTCACCCTCGATAGAGCGACAACACAAAATTTCTTAACATCGCCGAAGGATTCGGAAGGCATAATCGATTTTGCGATGGCGGTTCGCAATGTCGATGTCGCCGTTCTCTTCAAAGAAATGTCACGGAACAATATCCGCATTTCGATGCGCAGCAGAAGAGGAATCGATATAGATAATGTTGCAAAATATTTCGGCGGTGGCGGACACCCGAACGCTGCAGGATGCTCGATAGAAGGAACTCTCGCGACTGCGCAGGAAGGCGTTCTCAAACAAATTAGAAAATTGATGGGAATTTTATAAGAGGGCGGTTCGCTAACATGCCCCTACAATGTGTGTGCCAAAGTATTAATTATCTGTCTCGCAATAATTCTTCAAATTGTCGTCTCGATATACCTGCCTGCCGCAAAATCTCAAAAAATGTTCCGCGTGGCAACCGCTTTTTGTGAAAAGGAATTACCGCGCGTCTATTGATTTCCCGATTCACATATATACGATGACTGCCGCGAACCCTATCGAGTGTGAATCCTGTTTTTTCGAGAATTTTCGCAAGTAATTCCGGAGTTGTCGGAGCGAGTTTAAGCATGTGTATCAACCGCCAGCATATATTCAAATGTGTTTTGCTCGGTGGGCACTTCCTCGCCATCCGCGATAAGACTTTCGATATAAATCTCGATTGCTTCCTCAGCCATTGCAATCGCATGGTCGAGCGTGTCGCCATAAGTTACGCAACCGGGAAGAATCGGCACTGTCACAGTGTAGCCGCCTTCGGTCTCCTTGCGGAGAAGAATTCTATAATTTTTCACCTGCTTTTCCATATCGCCTCCTTTGCTCGAAATATAAGCAAATCTATGATTGTGCAAAGTCTTTTTTGCAATTCTGTAGATTTTGAATGCTCGGGCGCTCTTCATTTGTTGTCGCAACCTTTCTGTTCGTTGTCGAAAGTGAAAAATTCGTCCTCCAAAGTCCAAGATTTGTCCTGAAAAGTCGGGCGTTCTTATTGCGTGGCAAGGAGTTAGGGGAAATTATGTCAAAATGGCAGGATGGCATTTGTAGGGACGCACCCATGTGTGCGTCCTTTTGATAAATCACATCAACATCAGGAGGACAGGCACACGGTTCATGATTTGCGAAAATCCGGGTTTTCCGCGTCGATATCCCAA
>JALTEE010000464.1 GCA_027007865.1 bacterium | reverse complement strand
ACCTCGCTCAAATTTATCTGCAAAAAGATAATTTTCAGCGTGCTGATAGCCTATACAGAAAAAGCCATATTCTCGGTTGCCCGAGGTATTGGGACAAATTAGCGAGAATTTGGGGAATGGATATTATATCCCCCGAACAAACCGTTGCGGAAATGCTCGATGCCGTGAACAATGGTGATACACTGCGCGCATGGAAATATCTTGCTGATTCCGCGCAGGTGAAAATTCAAAAAGGAACACAATTGTATCTCGCACAAATTATGAATGTGAAACAGAATATGCTGACAGAAAAAGCGACTGTGGATGTGCTAATGTTAAATGCGAGAAATGGAAAATATCATTGGAATATGGGTTTCTTCGACTTGATATTAACCGAAGATGGCTGGAAAATTTTAATGAAATTTTGATTAAGCAATGTCCCGTCTGGGCGGGATGTTGTCTTTATTTTTAAGCAAAGGACTAAAATTGTCCGTTCAAATTTGCAAATACGGAGAATATTATGGAAGAGCAACTTTTCGGCAGATATAATGTTCGTCGTGAACTCGGCAGGGGTGCATTCGGAATCGTTTATGAAGTTGTCGATTCGGTTTCCGGTGAAAGTCGCGCCCTAAAATTGTTTTCTCCGCGCTGGGTTCAACATCATCTTTTAGAAAGATTCAGGCGTGAGTTCGCCATCGTTGCGCGGATGCCGCATAGACGCATCGTAAAGGTGTTCGATTTTGGCGGCGAAGATGGGAAATACTTTTTCACAATGGAATTGCTGAATGGCAAAACCCTCGATGAGACCGAACTCGGCGACGATGAAAAACTCTCCGTTTTTTGCGATATTGCCGAGGGGCTTGCGCATATCCATTCCCGCGGGATTATGCACCTCGATTTGAAACCCGCTAATATTTTTGTAACGGATAATGGCGCAAAGATAGGCGATTTTGGTCTCGCGAGTGCGCTGTCGGAAGGTATGGAAGCGGCGTCGGGAACTGCGGCATATATTGCGCCGGAACTGCTCAAAGGCTACCCGCCAGATATGCGTGCAGACCTGTATTCGCTCGGCGTAATCGCTGCCGAATTATTTTCTGGTGAAAATCTTTTCGAAGGCGAGACAGCAGGCGAAACCGTGCAGCTGCAACTTCATCTCGTAGTGGATAAAAGCGACATTGTCTCTGTTCCCAGTGAACTTCGCGAACTTGTGGCATCGCTTCTTCAAAAAGACCCACAGAAACGCCCTAACAGCGCATACATAATTTGGCGGACACTGACAAAGCAACTCGGCAGAAAAGATGTGCCATCGCTACGCGCAAGGTTCTTACCCCAACCTGTTCTCGTCGGGAGAGAAGAAATTCTGTCTCGTGCTGAGCAGATATTGAGTGGAATATCGAGGAAATTATTTTGGCGTTTCGATGGACCATCAGGGATAGGTTATTCGCGAATTCTTTCGGAAATCAAAATATTATCTCAACTCGCAGGTTGTCATCCTGTTCTTGTTTCTCCCACATCGCCTGTCGAATCTCTTTTGCGCCAGTTGCTTTTGTGGGAGTTCGGTGAGCCATTGCGACGACATCTGCCAGCGCTGTTGTGGATTACTCCGAAAATAGAAAAACATCCTGCAATATCGAGTGTGGGGGTGATAAAATCGCCGAGTGAACCATCCCACGATGAAATAAACGCGCATCTCCTCGCATTGCTCGAAGAAATATCGCAGATAAAACCGCTTGTAATAATGCTCGAAGATGGAATATCCGAAAAATCACTGAATTGGTTATCGAGCAGACCTCAACTAGGGAAAATCCTCGTTGTAACAAAAACGATTGCTCCACAGGATGGTAAATGTCAGGTCGAATCCACAGCACTCGTTCCACTCAGAGAAAACCATATCAATGAATGGGTGCGTTCTGTGCTCGGAGATGTATCCGATGCCGCATCGCTGGTGCAGTATATTCTACGAGCCAGCGGCGGAATACCGAGAAAAATAGAATCTTCTATAAAAAGTTTGATGGTTGGCGGCGCACTGTCATTTGGCGAGGATAAATGGGAATATACTCCCAAAAAAGCAATTCCTGTTAAATCTACAGTTTCCAAGAAACTCCTGAATTCTGCGATACGATACATTGCCATTTCTTACGAAGGCATTCCGTTGACTGTTCTAAATGACCTTATTGGCGATGCTGAAACGCCATTCGTTATTTCTGAATTGCTTGCTATGGGCAAAATTTCCGAAGGTGAGAAATGGGGCTATCTCACATACACCATTCCGGACGAGGACGAGCGCCGGGAAATTTTAAAATTAGATGAAAAGCGGTTGAAAGAATTGAAGATAAAAGTTGGTGCGGCATTTTCGAAGTGCGAGGATATTCCTGAATTTCAAATTGTCGGTGCAAGAATGCTCTTTGATGCGGAAGAATATAAGGATTCAGTAAAGATGGCGCGAACCGCAATTAATATATTGAGAAAAAAATTTCTAAGTGATGTGCTTTTCGATGCCTATAATCTTGTAATTCGTGGTGCTGAGAAAATCGGCGATGACGACTTAAAGTTTCGCGCAATGAAATTACAAGCGCATTTTTTGATGGGAATCGGTGACCTCGAAGGTGCCGAAACACAATACAGACAAATACTAAATATCACCCGCGAAACACAGAATTTTAAGAACGAGGCAGCGACTTTGAACGACCTCGGTGTCGTTCTACTTGAAAAAAAGCAATACAAAGATGCGGTTGCATTATTCAGGGAATCCATGGAGTTTGCAAGGCAGTTGGGTGATAAAAAACTCGAACTATTTACCTTAATCAACATATCCGCTTCTATAGGAGATATTCAAGAGGCGGCAAGCAGATATTGGCAGGCACGCTCGCTCGCACAGGAACTAAATAATCCAACTGCGCAAGCAACTATCGAACTCAACCTCGGAACAATATTATATTCTCAGGGCAAATATAAGCAAGCATTAGATAGACTTTTTTCCGCTGCATCGATTGCCCACGAAAATGAAGTTCCAAACAGGCAAGGTGAAGCACTGTTAAAAATAGCGAGTGTTCACAGAAGGATGGGGAATATAGACCTTGCAAAACGAGCTATATCCGAATTTGAAAAGTCGTTTGCAAACACAGCGAAAGCTTTCGATAGATGTCGTGCGAAAATAGAGTTATATTGGCTGCAACTTTACACCGGGCATGTATCCGACCCTGTAAAACTGTTCGACGAGTTTTTACCAGAGATTTCTTCGCTACCACAGTCATACTACGAAAATATTTTAGAAAATCTTTTACCGTGGCTAATTCTTTCAGGAACACCGTTCTCGGAATTTTCGAAATTGCCTTCTATTCCGACCGGTGAACTTACTTCGATATTATGGGAATCACTGACATTGTTTGAATCGGGACAGCTCGATACCGCAGCGGAAGCGGCTCTCAATTTGATTTCATCTATCAAGTTCAAGGGTGAAATGGCGGAGCTTTGGTGTGCCGGCGCGCATATCCTTGCCGGTGCACTTCAACCACAGCAGGCAGGAGAAAAATTGACCGAACTGCTAAAAAACGCTCCCGACGACCCATTTGTGCAAGGCTATTTATGGCAGCGTGTTGCGGAAATATATTCGGAAAAATCGCCCGACCCTGAAAAAGGCCAGTTCGCTCTCGGACTTGCAAAGCAATATTTTTCAAAAATAGATAATCGCGCAAAACTTGAAGAACTCGAAAGAGTCGTCGATTTGCTGCGTGGTAGCCGATACGGCGGAGATGCGGCATTGCTACTCGAAGTGGCAAAAGCATTCACGGCAACTCTCGAAACAGATTCGCTTGTGCGGATAATTCTCGACCGCGCTGTGGAAGTGAGTGGTTCTGGAAGAGCGATACTGCTTGCTGTAGAGGATAATGAGCCTGTGGTTGTCGCGGCGAGGAACGAAACAGGTGAAGATGTTCCCACCGATGAAATAGCGTTCAGCAGTGGAGCGGTTCGTAAGGCAATCGAACAAAAAGCACCTCTTATGGTAGAGAGTGTCCCCGAAGACGAGGAACTATCCGCAAGGCAGAGCGTTATGAATTTGAAAATTCTTATGGTTATCGCTGTTCCGCTGTTCTGGCGAGACGAACTTTTGGGCATTTTATATGCGGATGCAGAACTACGTCGCTCCGCATTTTCCGAGCGAACCGTGAGACTTCTCGAAGCGCTGGGCGAATTTGCCGCTCTCGCACTGCATAACGCGCAAGTATATGGTGAACTTATCGCGGAGAGAAACGCACTGAAAGCGCAGACTAAAGAGCGCATTGGAGCGGAGTTTATCATCGGTGATGCACCTTCGATGGAAGATGTTTTCCGTAAACTCGAAGCGGTTGCTGCGCAAGATATTACCGTTCTTTTAACTGGCGAAACGGGCACAGGAAAAGACCTTCTAGCACACGCTATACATCTCGAAGGAAATCGCTCGAATGGACCGTTTATAGTGTTAAACTGCGCTGCTGTTCCGGAGACGCTGCTCGAAGCGGAATTGTTCGGATATGAAAAAGGCGCATTCACAGGGGCAACGCACAGACAAAAAGGGAAACTCGAACTCGCAGACGGCGGCACAATATTCCTCGATGAAATTGGCGATATGTCTCCAGCCTTGCAAGCAAAACTGCTTACAGCAATAGAAACCGGGCAGTTTATGAGAATCGGGGGGTCGGAAGATATTCACACCAATGTGAGAATTATTGCTGCTACAAACAAAAATTTGGAGCGGGAAATCGAGAAAGGGAACTTCCGCGAGGACTTATATTATCGCATTTCAACAGTTCGGATAAATCTACCGCCGCTGAGGGAAAGGCGTGAAGATATTCCCGCTCTTGCCGCGCATTTTCTTAAAATGGCTGCTGAAAAATTCGGCAAAAATGTTAAGGGTTTTGCGCCCGATGTGTTATTCGCATTGAAAAATTACCAATGGAGCGGAAATATTAGGCAACTCAGAAATGCTGTCGATGAGATGGTATTGTTTGCGCAAGGCGAAATAATCGGCGCGGATTTGTTGCCGGAATACATAAAACCGCTCGTCCAGAGTGTTGGCGAGGAGCAATCCGGACAATTCAGATTAGTTCAATCCTACGACGAGATGAAAAAAATCAAGCAGATACTCGGTAGCGAATATGAAAAATGGATGATTGAAAAATTGTTAGAACAGCATAAATACAATGTAACTCGGGCAGCAAAAACATTCGGAATTCACAGAACAAGACTTCACCAACTCATAACGAAATATGGAATTAAAAAGCCAGAGAAATAGCGCTGTTGATAGCATAGGAAACAACTTCGGCGAAAAAATTCGCAGAGCATCGGAGATTTTGAATAATTCAACGAGTCTTATGGTTTTTACTGGCGCTGGAGCTTCTGAGGAAAGTGGTATCCCGACATTTCGCGGAGATAACGGATTTTGGAAAAAATATAATCCCGAAGACCTCGTTTCCGTGGAGGGATTTAAAAGAGACCCAAAACTCGTGTGGGATTGGCATTGTATGATGCGGAACCTCGCACTGTCCAAACA
>JALTEE010000463.1 GCA_027007865.1 bacterium | reverse complement strand
GTTGCTTATCGCCCAACGAATGCAGGAAAAAGCATCTCGCATCGGTTTCGATTGGTCGGAAATCGAGGATGTTATGGGGAAAGTGAACGAAGAATTTTCGGAATTGAACGAGGCGCTTTCATTGGGAGATAATGATAAAATCGAGGACGAAATCGGAGATTTTTTATTTGCAATCACCAATCTCGCACGTTTTCTCGATATCAGCGCGGAAATGGCGCTTCGCAGAACAAACAAAAAATTCGCATACCGATTTCGATATATCGAGAAAAAATTGCGCGAAAATAACATCGAAAACCCGACGCTCGAAGTGATGGATAAATTCTGGGACGAAGCGAAATTAAATGAGTAAAAAAACTTTTAATGGAATGTTAAAAAATGACAAGAGCATTTATTTTGTTTCTTTTTGCGTTTTCGGTAGCGTTTGCGCAAATCGATTCCGTTCTCTACTTCGGCTATCAGATTCAGGGGCTCGACGCTCCCGGCGCAATCGATTCACTGGCGAATTCATACTACGATTTACTCGTCCTCGAACCGACACGCACTGATGCCGATTGCATCGATTTCGATACGCGAGGAATGGTTGAGCGATTACACGCAACAGCAGGAACAATGCTGTCCAGCAAACTCGCCATCGCATATATCGACATCGGCGAAGCGGAAGATTGGCGGATATATTGGCAATCCTGGTGGGTAGCGCCGACGGAGAGCACTTTGGGAAATCCCGATTTTATGCTGAGATTAGACCCAGATGGATGGGAAGGCGATTATCCTGTGGCTTTCTGGGATTCGCGATGGCAGAATATTATTGTGGATAACGATTCGAGTATGCTAAAAATGGCGATAGCGGACGGTTTCGATGGAATATATATGGATTGGGTCGAGGCTTATGACGATTCTATGGTTATCGCAGTTGCAGAAACGGCGGGGATTTCGCCCGATTCGGCGATGGTTGCATTTATTCAACACATACGCGATGTTGCGCGCTCGATAAATCCAAATTTTCTGGTTATTGCGCAAAATGGTGCCGATTTATGCGATGACCATCCTGAATATTTTGGAATTATTGATGCTATCGGACAGGAAGATTTCAACTTTTACGGCGATGCCGATGTTCTTTGGGACGACCCGCTTGCCGGCGACTTCCCGCAGGACACCGATTATCATAACTATCTGATAGGACAACTTAATACATATCTCGCGAACGATGTGCCTGTGTTCACAATAGAATACGCACTTATTCCATCGAACATAGATTTTGCATATACTTCCGATTTGGCGCTGGGATACATTCCATTTGTTACGCAGACACCGTTATCTCGCCTGCCCGGCTATTTTCCGCCAGGATATGCTATTCATACGAAATCGCTCGAAAAACCAGAATTGACAATAACAGCGTCGCCGAACCCGTTCAATTCATCTTGCGCCATCACTGTGCCTGAAAATGCGGATGTTGAAATATACGATTTGCGTGGAAATCTTGTTTGGCAAACAAATCTGAGCGACAGCAAGGAGCGACTACAACGAGATGCGAAGCATAGATGGTCAAG
>JALTEE010000462.1 GCA_027007865.1 bacterium | reverse complement strand
GGCATATCTTCTCTGTCACTGCCGAATTCCCGGGTAGAAGCAGACTGTCCATTGGGTGTAACGAGCGTAACAAATACCTGTTCGGGCTCTGTATAGTCATCAGGCCGTACCGTTCCGGTAATATAAATATTTCCATTTGATGCCCGGTATAATGCTTTGGGTTCTTCAGAAGCATCATTTCTGCCAAACTGCTTACTCCAGATAAGATTTGCATTTTTATCCAGTTTCATTACAAGGACATTATTGTTATACGGGCCCGTCACATAAATATTGTTTTGTTCATCTACTGCAACGTCAACCAGATGTGCATATTCAATATTCCCGATTTTACACTGATTGGTCCATGTTCTTTTGCCGTCAATATCAATTTTAGCAATAAAACCGCAATATTTCTGTTCTGTTGTTTCCCCGGTCAGGTTTCCTTCTGTCATGCCGACAAGAATGACATTTCCGGAAAAATCAACGGCAGAACCTCTCGGAGAATCATATTCACCCCGAATATAACTGCCGTCAATATATCCTTTCGCACCAAATTCCGAAATCCATGTTTCATTAAAATTATTTTCATAACTTGAAACACTTCCCCCATATGCAATAAAAGCAAATCCCCACATATACAAGACTGCCGTCAGCCATATTTTTACATTAATATTCATTTTTTCCTCCTCAGAAATAATGATTCACCCCCAAAGAAGAAAACTTTTCTCCCCACCTTTTTTTCGCCCGGATCCCCAATAAAACCAATTTTTTGTATTTTGATAAACACGGGGTATCCTCCTTTTATTTAGTTTTTTACACTTGATTTTTATTGTAACAAAATATTGTGCCAAAAATGTGCCAAAATGCATGCTTTCCCAAAAAATATACAATAGCACATTTGATACATTATTTTATATTCCAAATTCTGCCTGCCTATATCTTACGAAAGACAGATGATTTCTCTTTAGTCAGTGCAGTCATATATAACAATTCCTTCCATCTATTCATGGTATACTTCATCATACGGATACGATAATCCAAGATAATAAGCCCTGTTAGCCTATGAGGGGTTTGAAAGGATGACAGTTGTTTTCATCGTTTATATCACTTTTTACTATACCTCACAGTAGCCCGAAACATGTTTTGCTTTACCGGTTTCACATTGTTACCATACTGGTCAATGTGTTTGCCATACTCATAGATGCCTATATGCAGAGATACGCCAACTGCACAGTCGAAGCCAGCCTGACCGCTATATTGTTTTTTAGTCTGTGGCATCTTCAACGGTATGGCAACATAAAAATCTCTGCCTATATGTTTACATTCTCCATCTCCATAGCACTGTTTACAATTATCTTTCTCAACCACTTTGCTACTATGTCTGTTGTATTCATACTCCTTTTGCCGCTGACCACCCTCATTTTTCTCAGCATGAAAGAATCTTTGCTGCTGACTGCACTTCTCTTCATAACGATGGCAGCCTTGCTTTACATAGAGCACCTGGACAATCCAGCAAATCCTCTCGTCCATAACCAGCAAGCTCTCTTCAACCTTGCCTATACGGCTCTTGTCATTTACCTTTTTGGCCTCATGTACCATTTTGCCATCATTAAAACATTTCAGGAACTCGATGAATCCAACACTCAAAAAGCCATGCTTCTTAAAGAAGTACACCACAGGGTCAAAAACAATCTCAATATGATATCGTCCATCGTTGGACTGCACAGCAATACCCTTAACGGCAAAGAGCAGGAAGAAATGATCAAAACACAGAATCGCATTGCATCCATAGCCATTGTTCATGAAATGCTCTATAAACATGATCATTTTGCCCAAATCGATTTTAAACTCTATATGCAGCGTTTATCCGATCTTCTTCTCGGAATGTATGCTTTTGACAAGCATATTGATATACACATAGAAAGCAGTATCAAACATATGCCGCTTGAGACTATGGTACAACTGGGTATAATGGTCAATGAGTTCATTACCAACAGTCTCAAGTATGCTTTCCCGGACGGAAAGGGAACGATAACCATGGACCTGACCCGGAAAAATGGAAAAACCTGCTTCATTTATTATGATGACGGCATAGGCAGCAGTGCACCCCATACCCTTCTTGAGCGCAAGTCTCTGGGAATCAAGCTTATCCATCTTACGGCAAGGCAGCTTAAAGGCGAGCTTACCATATCGAGTCCACAAGGATTACACTTTGAAGTCGAGTTTTAGTCTATGAAAATTATTATTGTAGAAGATGATCTTATTGCTGCCGAGTTTCTCAAAGAAATGCTTGAGGAAAGCGGTGCCGAAGTCATCAGCATTATCGATACAGGCAAAGCAGCGATTTCCGAGTGTATCAAAAGAGAGCCTGACGTTATTTTTATGGATGTCATGCTTTCTGACAATATCAGCGGCGCGGATGCGGCACTTGCCATCAGCAGGCAGGTCCCCCAGAGCAAGATCATTTTTCTGACTTCTTATATCGATGAAGAGATCATTGAATATGCTACCCAGGCCAAAGCTGCCGGCTACCTGACCAAACCCTATAACAAGATGCAGATACTGGCCACACTGAAGCTGGTTACACAGGCACGAGAGGAAAACCTCCAGTCTCCAGCCAAAGAAAAACCTGAAAAAATTTCTCTGAAAAACGGATATGTCTATCTGACAAAACAGAACCGTCTGCTCAAAGAGGGTAAAGAGGTAGAACTCGGTCCTACCGCGCTCAAGCTCATAGAACTTTTATGTACCCAGGCAGGCATCAGTGTATCTGATACCCAGATCGCCATGCACGTATGGGGAAAAGAAGTCAATGACAAAACACTGCGCTCACTCATGTACCGTATCCGTTCTGCCACCGATGCCGAACTTATCAAAAATATAAGCGGTACCGGCTATATGATACAGCCGGCATCTTCTTCTTAGCTATGGTTTTGATGTTAGACTTAAGCCGTAAAAGCGTATAATAAAAACAATACAATATTCTTTGGGAGATCATAAAATGCGACTAAAAACAAAAACATTTTTACTGGGCCTGTCAATCCTGGCTTCAACAGCGTTACTGAATGCAGCCGAAGACTGGAGAAACCATACTGCACTCTATATGTTAGAGGTAGACGAGGGAACATTTATTAATAAAAGCGCCGATATACGCGATTCTGACAGTCTGTCAGGGACCAGCGACTCAACAGAGGAAACATTTAACAGGAGCTCTGGGAAATGGGTGAAAGACGATCACCATGATCTGCTTCTCAGCACGGCAACAGGAGACTGGGAGAAACGTCCCTCTTCCTATCCGTTTCAGATTATGGGGGATGACCATGAAATCCTTGAAGTCATCGATGGTTATGCCAGACTGGATAATGTGATCGACATTTCAGGAGAAACCATCCCTTTCAGTGCCTGCTTCAACACACCTGTCACATTTAGCAATGGGGCAAAGTTTTTTTCCATTTCATGGAAGCAAAAAGAGTACTATAGCCTACAGTGGAGTCCGCAGGACTGGAATACAGATACACCCTCTGACTACAGCTCTCTGGAGAATTTTGTCGCATCAGACAATCCTTTCTTGCATAATGAAACGAATGGTGAAAATGCCGGATTTAGAGTCAATGCACAGCTTTCCGATGGAAGCGGTGACCTGGTTGTTGTCAAATGGGGCAGTACAGGACGTACTGACGGCAGAGTGATTGGGCACTGGGATGCATCATATACACTGCCCGGACAAAACAGCACATCTATTCGTTTCGACTTTACCGACAAAGGTTTCCTTGGAGGAGACCATGCCGACTTTATGTTTGCTTCCATGTATGACAGCAAAGTATGGATAGGACAACATACACCAGCATCTACTACCTGGGAAAACATAGGCAGACAGGAAGGCTTCTACTTAGGAAATGAAATTGGAGAAAATGACTATCTTGCAGCGATGGCACCCTATGACTTTTCCAAACTCGTCAACTGTGATATACTGGACAAAAAATTTGATATCATGACAGAACAGCAAAAACATTTGCAAACATCATTTTACGGGAATATGAATTTCATCACAGCGCTTGAAGTTGCTCCCAATCAGTGGCAAACACTAAGAGAAGGAACATGGTCGGTTGAGAACGGTGCCCTGATTGGAGACAGCATTAAAAATGACTTGGACAAAACGACCACTGTGATCCAAATGGGTCTTCCAAGCTTTAACATGAGTAAGGCAGAGATCACCTTCACCGGCAGAGGGGAACTCAAAACCCATTCTGTTCAATTGCATGTTCAGTCAAATTTGCCAAAGACCAATATTCCCTACAAAATACACGCTGCAAATCTCAAAGGAAAAAAAGCGGACGTCACCTATACAGAAAACAACATTATAGAAAACGGAACAGCATATTTTTTCAACAATATGACATTTGCCTATGGGAACAGCGGTGAAAATGTAGGGGTATGGAGAGTAGAAAACGGTACGGTGGTACTGGACTCCTACTGGTTGGGAGGTGATGGGAGTACTGTAGAAACAGGTACTGAATCGTGGGTCTTTGACGATGCCACACACGCGAAGATTTATAGTGGCAATACAGAGGATGCCTCCATTGTCATAAATTCACTTTCGCCTATAACGTCAGCCGATACGCTGCCGCCTCATTTTGACAATGCCTCCGTACCCTATCCTGTCACGGCAGATTTCATAGCAGGGCATAAAGTACTGGTTGGTGATACCGCAGATCCGCTCAATCAAGACACATTCTACTTTTATGGCAATATGACCTTCAAGCGGGAAACACATGATGATGACGGAAAGCCGCAAACCACTACAGGTGCTTGGCGTGTTGAAGAGGGGGCTGTTGTAGCAGACATCATATATTCTGATCAGGATTCTGCCCATTATGTCTTAACTTTTAATGCCATACCTGCACCCGGCAGTACCTTTACTTTTATGGAAGTCGTGGGCAAATCCGCTGCACAGGGCAAAGAAACAAAAAAATATGAAAATGTGCCCATAGTGAGTATTACAACCATTCCCTCCGGAAACAAGGGTGCAGGCATTCCCGCTGTAGTGATGTATCTTCTCAATTAATTCAACTTTTAAAACGGCAGCATCTACACTGCCGTTTGCTTTTTTTCCATATATTTTGCTATTTTCACTCTCTCATAAAACTTTCTTAAAACTTTTTTTGTTTATAATAAACTTATCTTAAATATTAAAGGAGTCAAAATGAAAAAAGTTTTAATGAGTGTTGTAGCAATGGGTGTTATGGCAGTAAGCGCATTTGGTTTGGAGGGTAAAATTGGTACAGTCAATTTTGCTGCGAATGGAAAAGTCTGGGTTACTCTTGTTCCTGCAGACAGTACGATCACTCCTCTCACAAAACCAATTGCAGCAGGTACAGATGATATCAAAAAAGCAATGATTGCGGCTGTTCTAACTGCAAAAAGCACGAATGCTGATGTCATTGTTTATAATGGAACAGTGGATGGTGTTACTGGGTGGAAGAGTATTCAGTTAAAATAAACTAAATATATCTCCGATTTAATCGGAGATATATAAGTTTAGTTTGTAGAGAGGCTTGTAAG
>JALTEE010000461.1 GCA_027007865.1 bacterium | reverse complement strand
TTCCATAACTATTTTAGGTAAACTACTCGTTTTGTCATAATTCGGCCGTTGTTCATTCTGGCTCTAACAAGATATATCCCTGATGCAATGGATTTGTCGGGTGTCCAGATAACTCCCTGAAATCTGCCTAACGCCCGATTTCTGTCCCCCTTGTTAAGGGGGACAAATCCTGCCCCAGCGGGATAGGGGGTTGCAACAACATTCCCCCGCAAATCGTATATTTCAACCGTTCCATCAACAAGGGAGCATGCTCCCTTGTTGACACCGGACAGCGTGATTTCGCACGACGAATTGAATGGATTGGGTGAAACGGAAATATTAAAATTTTGCGGTTTTTGGGAAAATATTATGCCATCATCGCCTTCTGCATTTACTCGCAGAACATATCCGTCCCATCCGCCTTCGCCGAACGACATTGTTGCTCCGATGAGTAAAAATTCGCCATCATCGCAATTTAGAATTGCATTACCCTTATCATTTTGCATTCCGCCGAATGTTTTTTGCCAGAGCAAATCGCCGTCCAAATCGGTTTTGACGAGATATAAATCATCGTATCCCGCTCCGAAAGAATTTGTAAATCCGATTGCAACGATTCCGTCGTCTGTGAGGACTATGTCTTTGCCGAAATCATACATCGCTCCGCCGAATGCTTTTTGCCAAATGATTTCGCCATCCGAGTTCACTTTTAGCAGGTAAAAGTCGGTGTTTCCCGCGCCGATGGATGCTGTTTCCCCTGCAACGATAAAATTTCCGCTGCCAGCATCGACAATCGCTTCCGCTTCATCGGTGTTGTCTCCGCCAATCGAGAACTGCTCGCCCGTGGATTTCATAAGATACACATTGGAATATGACGGTGTTCCTGTGCCGAACGATTTTGTATATCCCGCTGCCATATATCCATCCGATGTTGCCGCAATTCCACAAAAACCATCGCTGCTCGCTCCCGATGTGATGAGTGTGGAATCGATTGTGCCATCGTCTGCGGAAACGAAGAGTAAAATTCCCTCGTCCCTTGTGGAAAAATCGAGCCAGGTGTATCCCGCTACGATACATTCATCGCCGAACAGCGCAATATCATAAGCGCAATCGTCGAGGTCGCTTTCGTAAGTCGATTCCCAGATAATTTCGCCGTCGTTATCGATTTTCACGATGTAGATGTTGGAATATCCGGGAGTTCCTTCGCCGAAAGAATTCGTAGTCCCCACGATGATGAAGCCATCGCCGACATTCATTACGGCAAATCCTTCGTCGTTGTATTCTCCGCCGTAGTTGTTTTCCCACACAATTCCGCCGCTGGAATCTATGCGGATTGCCCAAAAATCCTGGTCGCCTCCTCCGGTGGAACTCGTATATCCGACAAGTAAAAAACCACCATCGGACAGCGAAATTCCATCATTCAAAATATCATCTTCTGTGCCGCCGTATGTGTGAACCCAGCCAGCAGCGACAATGAATATGAATGCAGCAGTAAATAGCAATATTTTCAGCATTTTGCTCCTCTATTAAGAATTGCTCGTATATTTTATAATGTAAAGACCTTATTCAAAATATAATGA
>JALTEE010000460.1 GCA_027007865.1 bacterium | reverse complement strand
ATTAGAAACAAAAGAGATAAAACAGATTAAATGACTGAAACAAAAGAAAACAATAAAAAAATAGCAGAGAAAGAGATAAAAACAGCACAGAAAAGGCATAAAGGCAGGCCTCGCCTCTATTCAGATGAATTCATTAGCGCAGAAGCAAAGAGATTGATAGAATATGCGAAAGAGACAGAAATACCATTTTTGCAAGAATTTGCAACGAACCGGGGGTATTACAGCGACAAATGCTCAAAGTGGGCAAAAAAAAATGAAGATTTTCAACAAGCCTTAAAGAAATTTCACGATATTCAGGCATATAAGATAGCAAAAGCAGGTATAAAGAACAAAGCGAATGCTTCTGTTGCTATATTCACATTAAAGAATGTAGCGGGGTGGCGAGATAATAAAGATGTGAGGATGTCAGGGCGATTAGAAGGCGGAGAGACACGGATTATTCTTGTAAGGCCGGGCAATGCAAGAGAAAAGAATAGAATTAGAGAAGTTTCAGTCTGACTTCATATTCAGCCCGCAAAAGTTTCCTGTCTTTGTGGCAGGCTGGGGCACAGGCAAGACAATGTCTGCTATTTACCGAGCTCTGCTATACACAAAAGGCATTCCGAACAATTTAGGCGTTATATTTAGAAAGACTTTCCGTTCCTTAGCCGACAGCACCTTAAAAGACTTTGAAAAATACACAGGTCTCAGAGTTTCTTCAGACAGAACCATTACCTATCCGAACAACTCGACGATACTTTTCAGGCACTTAGATGAAATAGATAGCATAAACCAGCAGAATATAAATCTCGGCTGGTTTTATATAGAACAAGCTGAAGAATTAGAGACAGACAGAGAATTTTTTATGTTGTTAGGCAGATTGAGAAGAGATGTTGCACCGTCTAAGGAGTTTCTCAAGTTAGGATTGCGCGCAAGGAGTGGCTGGGTGATAGGAAATGCCGGGGATACGTGGTTGAAGAAAGTCTTTAAAGACAATCCTCTCCCCGGAAGCGTTCTCATAGAAGCGACAACATACGACAATCAGCATAATTTGCCTAAAGATTTCATAGAAAACTTAAGCCTCATTGAACAAAAACGCCCTGAAATCTACAAGCAATATGTTTTGAACGATTGGGAAGCAAAAGCGGATACTGTTGTTTTTAAGAACATCGTCCGTTGTATCGGCGGGGGGTTAAGAGAGCCTGTCCCAGGCAGGAGATATATATTTGGCATAGATTTAGCGAAAAGTCAGGACTGGACAGTTATAATCGGTTTTGATACAGCCAGCAAAGAGCTTGTCTATTTCAAGCGCATTCAGCAGGAAAACTGGTCTTTACAGAAAAGACGCATAATCCTTACGTGCAAGAGATATAATGACGCAGAAGCTGTTATTGACGCCACTGGTTTAGGAGACCCCATTTTTGAAGATTTAATCCGTGCGGGTGTCCGAGCAAGGCCTTTCAAATTCACAGCGCAGAGCAAAGAAGACTTATTAGAACGGTTATTAGTGGCAATAGAAGGCGGCAGGATAAAATTCCCTGCTATAGACGAGTTGATAACTGAGCTGAAGTCTTTCA
>JALTEE010000459.1 GCA_027007865.1 bacterium | reverse complement strand
GCCATATTATTATTATGCAAATAGAGGACACAGCGGCGAATACCGTCGAATTGGTTTCAGAAAACCGCCGAATGTCTTATTGCTACTTATTGTGGCAAATTTCATCGTCTTCTTTCTCGAAGCGATAAATCCTGAAAAGGCGGTTATGCTCTTCGGACTTGTGCCACCTCTGATAACCCAGAAACTCTATCTGTGGCAGTTTATCACATATATGTTTCTCCACGGCAATTTTTGGCACATATTTTTCAATATGTTCGCGCTATACATTTTCGGGCACGATTTGCTGATAAGATGGGGAACTCAAAAATTTCTATCTTATTATTTCATAACGGGTATCGGTTCAGGATTGTGCGCATATTTATTCACAAATGTCCCTACAATCGGCGCATCGGGTGCAATTTACGGATTACTGCTCGCTTACGGCGTTACTTTCCCAAATCGAGTGCTGCTGCTATATTTATTTATTCCATTGAAGGCGAAATATCTCGTTGTGCTGTTCGGACTAATCGAATTTTTTGCAACTGTAACGAGCAGCGCCGATGGCATCGCACATATAGCACATCTCGGCGGGATGGCATTTGGAGCAGCATTGCTACTTCTATATCATTTCAAAAATAAGATAAAGAAATTTTCGCCGACCAGTTCATTCGACGATTTTACGATTTTGCGTCCACAAGAACCCGAAGATGTCGATAAAATTCTCGATAAAATTTTGAAGCAGGGTGTCGAAAGTTTGACGCCCAAAGAAAGAGCGATTCTCGCAAAAGCAGGAAAATTCTTTGCACATCAGATAGGAAATAATCACAGAATTCATCGAAGATAATTTTCCCGAAAACTATGAAAATTGTTCCGAAAAATAAGGGAAAAATAGCCGAAGTTCAGCAACAGGAGAGCAAATATCAAAAGTATTCTCGCCGCTCTGTTGAAAATATGCACGATTTTGCGCAATGGCGCGTGATACAGTTGGAAAATCACGACGATGTATTGCATTACCTCGGCGCACTCGGCGGAGAACTCGATGAATTATTCGATATCGCCGATAGAATCGAGCGTGTCGAAAAAAATCACACTCGCTTCAAAAATATGGAACAGGAACTTTTATATGAACTTATGCGTCGGGAAGGCGAGAACGAATGATAGACACATCGGTTAAAATCGGCAATTTCACATATAGAAGCCCTGTTTTTCTTGCATCTGGAACTGCTGGCTTCGGCTTCGAGTTCGATAAAATTATCGACCTTTCCGTCATCGGTGGCATTGTTACAAAAACGATTACCACAAAACCACGCGAAGGGAATCCACCGCCGAGAATTTTTGAAACTCCTTCGGGAATGCTCAATTCGATAGGTCTCGCAAATCCCGGACTCGATGTTTTTCTCGACGAAATCGCACCGAAATTGAAAAAACTGCCGACAGATGTCGTGATAAGTGTCGGCGGAACGAGCATCGAAGATTTTGAACACTTAGTTAGTCGTGTGTCGGAAATCCCTTTCATATCGGCAATCGAACTGAATTTATCCTGTCCCAATGTGAAAGATGGCGGAATGCACTTCGGACG
>JALTEE010000458.1 GCA_027007865.1 bacterium | reverse complement strand
ATCTCATTAATACTGAATTTTAATAAATCAATTAATCTATTTTTTTCATACTCATTCATTTTTAATTTTTCAAGTCGGGATAGCAAATTTTTATATTCTTTAAATTTGACTTTAATCTCTTCACATTCCTGCGCCAATTTCCCAAAAGTATCTAACAGTTCAATATGATAATTTATTTTAAATAAGGATTGATGCTCATGCTGGCCGTGAACATCAACGAGCAAATCACCAATCTCTTTTAATTTTGCCCAGGCTGCCATGCTGTCATTGGTGATTCCCCATAGGACAATGGTAAACGGCTCTACTATGACCTCAGGAGGGGTTCCAACCGCAGGAATGGGACGATTTTCTTTAAATTTCTGATAAACGCCTTTTCTCCATTCAATTTCTTCCGGCCAGTGCAGCGGACCATATCCTTTTGTTCCTGTTGCCCATGATGTTACAAGATCCCATAACGCTTCTTTTATCTCACTTCGGGACAGATACCAGATGTCTTCGGTATCATTGATGAACTGGTGGGTTTTCATGATGGAACCCACACTTCGCATCTTGTTCCAGAACACGGAATGAAACCAGTGCTCTACATAAAACATATGATTTTCAACGTAGGGAAATACCAGTTCAGCTATACCATGAAGCTGGTCAAAAGTCTGCCGGTCTTCATCGGTTTTTAATAACCCTCTATATTCTTTAATCAGCCTTTTCCGTTCAGCTTTAATCTCTTCCATGGGCCTGTCAATGGATTGACCCTCATTTAATTTTCCAATATAAATCCTGATAGATCTTAATGGGATATTCAGGTTGTCATTCCAGGAAATATCCTGGTGATACCAGCCCGTTCCCGTTGAAATGTTAAACCACGGATTTTTGGCTTCATCCCATGCACTGATCCATTTTTTACCTGCCTCGGAGCCGGAAAGCTCTGAAATAACAGCTTCAACATCCTTGGAATCAACGCCTATCAGTGAGACAATGTCCAGTTCAATGGCCAATTTGGCCAGTTTTCTCAGTTCATCATCCGGCCGGTATAAAATAACATCAATCCCGGCAACCATCTGGGTAATTTTCTGTAAAGGGATATCCGGAAAGGCTTTGGTACAAAAATCCACAAAGGTGACATAGGAGGCATACCCCAGGTTTAAAAATTCAAAATGATATTGCCAGCAGAGGATACCCAGATCTATTAATTTATCATAGTTTTTGAGCAACGCATAACCGCTGGATGTCCCCAGGCCGTTTTTAACCACCGAGATATCTTCCATATCGGGGAGAGAGCCGATGTCAAGATTTTCAATATCTGAAATAATCTCTTTCATCTTTTTTTTCCATTGATCATGGAGCTTGTCCCAGTTTTCGTAATAATATCCTGCTCTTTCCATGAACAAAGGAATTCTTTTCTGCACTTCTTCAGGGTCTGTTACCGGAACCGGGGTAATATAGACATTTCCATTGATAATCCTGTGATCAACACCAAGGGCCGGCGGTATCATGAAAATCCGGGTATTAAACTGCGACAGGGCAAGGAACCAGGCTTCATCCCAGATAATATCAAAGGGATA
>JALTEE010000457.1 GCA_027007865.1 bacterium | reverse complement strand
GACCTATACTATCGATTAAATGTCGTTACAATAAATGTTCCGCCGCTCAGAGAACGCAAGCAGGACATTCCTCTTCTCGTCGATTATTTTTTGAAAAAATATTCCATCGAAAATAAAAAGGACATCGATTTTGTCGATGAAGATGCTCTCGCTATTTTGATGAGATACGATTGGCCAGGCAATGTCCGTGAACTCGAAAATGTAATCGAACGAGCAGTAGTAGTAGCAAAAGAAAAATTTATTACTGTTGCAGAACTTCCGTCATCGATTATATGTGAACAAAAAAGTATGTTAAAACCGGGAAATATAGTCTGCGACGAAATATCTTCTCTCGCCGAAAATGAAATGCAATATATAAAATATGTTTTGGAAACGCTCGATTGGAATATCAAGAAAACGGCGCAGACATTGAAAATCGACAGGACAACACTATATAATAAGATGAAAAAATACGGCATCAGCAAGCCAAACTAATTGCGAAATCTTTTTCAAAATATCTCCACACTGTTGTATATCTCCACATATTAAAATTAAATTGTGTAGAATAATTCTACACAATCGAAATTTTCTCCTGAATGTATAATTATCTATTCCTTGCTATTATATTGCATCGTAAGGAGTTATCACTTCTGTTAGAGATGTGGCATACATCCTGCTCTACCTTAGGTGAAACGACAAACTTAAAAGAGGAGGCAACAAAATGAAATGTCCATTTTTAGAAGAAGTAGTGGTAAGATACTGCCGAGCGTATCCCATTAGGAAGATGATACCATCGACAGCGGATGAGAGCGTCTGCCTCAGCGATGAGCACAAAACTTGCCCGACATTCCGTGAAGTAGCCCGCGTTGATGTCGAAACCGAAGAAATTCCGCAGGTTAAAGCAGAAACGGTAAATGCACCGGCAGTCAAGGGAACAGCAGATTACTTCCCATCCTACTGGTCGAAGATATGCGATGTCCTAAATTGTCCTGTTTGTCCGTATCGATTTCAATGTCTCGGTGCGGAGCGAAGATGGCTTCGCGAGCCTGTTCTCATTCACGGTTTTGCTGTTATGCGCGATTTCTACTATGCTAAATGGCATACCTGGCTACAAATCAAAGATGATAAGACGGTGCGCGTCGGACTCGATGATTTCTCGCAAAAATTGCTCGGAAACATAACAGGCATCGACTTGCCAGAAAAAGGAACGAAAATCGTCCCGAATGAACCTATATGCAATATCTTTACAGATGGTTGGGGCGTCGATATGCTCGCACCAATCGAAGGCGAAGTCATCGCAACAAATCCAAATGTCTTACAAGAACCATCACTCCTCAACAGTAATCCATACAAACTCGGATGGCTACTCGAAATAAAAACCAAAAATATCGACAAAAAAGTCGAAACGATGTTAAAGGGAGAAGAAGCAATTATCTGGCTCCAAAATGAACTCGACAAGTTGCACGAGCAGGTCGAAGAAGGAGTTTGAACCGTCATAGCAGACGGCGGTGAACTAGTCGAAACGATAAACGAGAAAATCGAAAGAAAAAAAAAAAAAAAATTGGTGGCACAGTTCTTGAAGAC
>JALTEE010000456.1 GCA_027007865.1 bacterium | reverse complement strand
GGGCTGAACATGCAGGATCCAGATACAGATCATGACGGAATTGAGGATGGAAAAGAACTTGAGTACTGGAACAAAACCGTGGGGCTGGACATAAACACATCCGTAGAATACTGCAAAATCCCGGATGTAGACGGGGATAATATCACAGACGGGAAGGAGATAAATGGCTACAGCGTGAAAATAATCACAGGGTGGAAGAGTGATGGCACGCCAATCTCAAGAATGCGGTTCATTTCTCCGAATGAGTTAGACCCGCTAACACCATACGCCAATTCCACAGGTGTGTGGCTCGATACGGATAAGGACGGAATTCCAGACATAGCCGAAACCTACCTGTCCAACCGTTCAAAGTGGAGTTACTTCTCCGCTCATTACTCCGAGTTGTGGAACAATTATTCTTGGATTCCTTCCTATTTCTGGACACTCTACCACAAGGATTACAAGAACAATCACAACTCCACGGCAGCGATGCAGAATGCCACAAACTGGCTGAGAAATCAGTTCAACCCGCTCATCGTGGAGCACACACCTCCGCAGGTTCTGAAATTCAATGTGAAGTTCTATTACTATCTCCTCACGGCATATGTTGAGTATCATGTCATCGTGGTGGATGCTGGAAAGATAAGCAGGGTCGTGTTCAAGAACCTTGATAATGGAGATGTCAGGGTCTTTACCCCTAACTCGGGATATCTTGAATTCTCAGGCTCATTCTACGCAACTCCTTGGGGCGCGAATCTTGGATTCAAGCTGAAGTTATTCGCGAAGGACATCGCTGGAAATAAAATGAGTTTCACTAAGGAAATAAAAGGCCCTGTGGGACAGTTGATAGACGCCCTTGCAAAAATATGGAATGCGATAATGAATGTTTTGAAGGCAGTGGCCGAAGCCGTTATGAAGGCGCTGAGCATATTTGTAAGCATATTGAAGTGGCTTGTAGGGAAGTTATACGATATATTCAGTGCTACAATCAGTGCAATTTATGGAGAATTCTTACATAGTGTGGCGAATATAATTTCTCAGGGGCTTGGGTTGAGTTCTGGAGGTAGTAAATTAGCATATGTCAAAGATGGAAATTCCAATAATGTTATAGGAGGAATAGTTATCAAAATACTGGAATTGATACTTATGGGTGGAATATTATACAGAATCGCAGCATTGGACAGCATGTTAATTGCGTTAGAAGGTATATTTTCGTGGCTTACTATGGGTATTGGTGCTGCTGTGAAAAAGATTGCGGAGAAGTTTATGATGATAAATATAAAGACTATCGTTAAATCTATTGCAGGTGCAACTTTTGGAGGAGCTATAACCCTTCTTATAGGAGCATTATTGGCAGGTGGTGGAACAGGAATAATAAGAACACTTGGAGATATCCTTAAACTCCCATCCGATGTAGAGAATCTCCTTACAGATGCACTTTATGCCACTGCCACATTCGTAAGCGGGCTTTATACCAAAAAACTCATTCTGTTCTATATCGCTCTCGTTGCTTCAACCATCGGACTCACATTCACAGTACTGCAGAACTTACTTCCACCGATGACACATCAGGGAAGAATTTGGGTT
>JALTEE010000455.1 GCA_027007865.1 bacterium | reverse complement strand
CTTTTTCAAAATTATAATTATAGTTAAGATATTAAAAATTTAACCTGCACATTTATACTCGGAGGTATCTACATAAACTCTATTGAGCGCAGTTTTTAGCGTATATACGCAGGGGGATTTTTAATGCGTTACTGTTGCGCAATAGAGGGTAAATATCTCTACCCTTCATTATTGGTCTTATTTTTTTTATTTCTGCTTACTGGATTATTCAGTAATGTTTGGGCGGATTGTTGCGCCAAAACAGGTCTGTTCCCAACCGACCTCACTACTTTGCGGGAACAGGTGGATGGTTTCATAAATCTCATTCCTGCGCAGCCCGTTCACGGAAAAATCTATGGACTGTTTTTGCCCGGTGAAAACTATCTCGTGGCAGGAAGCGTGATGGGTGTCGGATATCGATTACTCCTCGACCATTCGTTCGATGAAATTATTGTTCTCGTAGAAGATAATTCTCTACCCGACGGCATCTGGATTCCTCGAATCAACCGTTATGTTACTCCTCTCGGAACTGTTTCTCTATCGAAGCACTTTGCCGATGAGATATTAGAAAAGTCGCATAACATACATCGAACTCCAAAATGTCCTCCGCCTTCGTTTTGGTATCAATTACCGTTTTTGCAAAGTGTATTCGATATACATCGGGTTCTGCCGATTTCTGTGAACGGAATGGATGTTAAATCACTCGAAAGCATTTCTGCTGCCATTGCTCCCGCTCTTAAAAATAAGCAGGTTTTATTGCTTGTAGTAAGCAATCTTTCTTCGGGGAATGACCTTGTATCACTCGGTCGTCTCGACAGGCATTCGCTCGAAGACCTCGTTAATATGGACTATCGCAAACTTTGGAACGATGCGCAATCCGGAATAGCGGAACTTTCGGGTCTCGATGTTGCAATTTTTGCGATGATGCTTTCAGAAAAGATGGGCGCACACAATGGCAAACTGCTCCGACATATAGCAACATCGGGATTGCCTGTGGAAAAGCACACGGGAATGGCTGCTGTGGTTTGGTATGATAAATCGTCTTCGAATAGGCAAAATAGAACTGTGTATGATATGAGCGTGAAAGATGGCGAATTACTTTGGGAAATTGCGAATGCGACGATTATGGGCAAGAGCGAACCCAAAGTGCCAAATGAACTCAAAAGAATTTCAACAGGTGTATTTATCCAAATTTCCCGAAATGACAGCATAATAGTTCGTGTCGGAGACCTATTTACAACGCTTTGTCTGCCTGATGCGGTTAGAAAATTCTCAAGATTATTGCTAGTACCGGGTCCGACCAATAAATCATTCAAGCGCAATCTTTTGGGTTCAACACTTTCAGTTTGTGTGGCGAAACCCATCGAAGGAGTTTCGGTTCCTTCGCCCGATATGGGAATTTACATAAAATTAGGTGAAAAAATAGGTCTGCTTTTCCCCGGTGAAAGTTCCGAATTGCCACCGAAACAGAGAATGGGGAATGCCTGTCTTCAAGCGGGAATTGCATCGAAGAGTTGGTGCGTTCCCGAAACGAATGTTCATTTTTTTACATTAAAAGTTTTTTCAAGAAGTTCTTTGCCTTTTTTCA
>JALTEE010000454.1 GCA_027007865.1 bacterium | reverse complement strand
ATTATGGCTACTGCAAAATAGCTCTGTAATGTCATTGCGAGGAGTGCAACGACGCCGCAATCTCTTTATTTACAACCAATCGAGATTGCTTCGTTTAGCTCGCAACGACAAAATTTCTTATTTTGCAGGACTCATTACTAATTTGGATAGATAGATTAAAAAAGCCCCTCGAACAAAATAGAGTTGTCGAGGGGAGAAATCTTTTATAATATAATCACTGCACTATTTCAGATATATAACAATTCCTTCGAGTGCGGGGTCATATATGAATTTTGCGATATTGTCCCATTTATACGAACCATCCATTTTTTTGACCGCCCAAAAACTGTAATTGCCATTATCTCTGTCACCTGCTTCGTTCAGCGCTGTCCAACCTGTAACGCCGTAGTATGTGTTTGCGGTTTTCTCGATTGCTTTTTTGAAAGTCTTCAAATCGCCCGTTTCTCCCACAAACATTATAGAAGTCGTGATAATCCACAGCGCATCGTATGCTGTATATGCATACGAGTCGGGTTTCCTACCGATTTTTGCTTCCACTCTTTTGCCGACGCGAAATCTTTCTTCGGTAATGTCGCCGCAATAGAGCGGGCTTACGAACCGCACTTGTTTCGCAAATTCCGCCACTTCGCTATCCTGAACAATAACATCCACGAGAGCGGTGCCATCGCTGCCATACCACTTTACTTTGGAAAGAGCGCTATATTTTTTCGCCTCTTTAAACATCGTTGTCACTTCATTTAAAGAAATCAAATAAACTCCCACAGCATCGGCGCCATATCTTTTGATTGCACTTTCGACCTGCGAATTCAAATTTTTTAACTGTGCTGAAAAAGTGGTGGATTTTGTATCGTATTTCACATCCGTGCCGATTTGTCCGCCGAGTTTTTTGAATTGCTTTTCCGTGGCAGTTGCGAGATTATTCCCCCACAGGTCATTTCGCCAAATAGGCACGATAAACTTGATTTCATCCTTCCACATCAATTTTGCAATGACTTCCGCCTGCTGCTCATCATCGGGCACAAGACGGAAAACATTATCATTTGGAATTGCGAGTGTTGGCGCAGTGCTCGACTGACTAACAAGAATTATACCGTTCTTATCGGCGTATGATTTGCACTTCTCGACTTCTCCGCTCGTCATCGGACCAATCACAAATTTAATGCCATCTTTTGCGAGTTCTTGAAGTTTCGATAGCGCGACATCGGGGTCGGCTTTTGTATCGAGGACGACAAGCTTTATGCGCTTTTTGCATTTTATTGATGTTAGGTAATCGTTTATATCTTTCACTGCGATTTTCAGCGCAGCATCGCTCTCTTGCCCCGATGAGGATATGCTGCCGGTTATCGACAGCAGCGCTCCAATTTTTATTTCTTCTGCATTAGCAGCAGCAAGAAATCCACACAAAGCAAACAAGACAAGCATAGTCCAGCCCAAAATTTTGCCCTTCATACGGCATCCCCCTTGAATATAGTTTGTTTTTGAAAATATGTTCATTTATTTAATTATGCAAGAAATTTTAGCAAGTATTTTATTAAAAATTATTTAATTTTTTTGAAATCGAATGTCATA
>JALTEE010000453.1 GCA_027007865.1 bacterium | reverse complement strand
CACTATAATGAAAATAACGATTAAAGTATGTCGGCACATAAATTTTGACGATTAAAGGATATTCGAGCGGTTACTTCTGCCGATAGTGTTCCGAAATGTGCAATATGTTCCAAAGTGGACGCTGTCATTTATCGAATTGTGTTGATTTTTATCGACTTACAATTAAAATATGTTGGCACAAATGTTGCTATAATATTTGCGAGAACTTTTATACAGGAGGATATGATGAAACAAGTTTTATTCATAATTCTATCGCTCTCTGTTCTGCTCCTTGCTCAGAATGCTTCGCAGAGTCCGGGGCGAGTCGAGCATCAGATGCGAATCACCGATGAAATGATAGAGGAATTGTCTGGAAATATCGGAGACCAATCTCCCGAGCAGGCGCGACAATTGTTCGAGCAGGCGCGTTCCATTCAGGAACAGGCGTGGGGTGAATTCAGGAATGGCAATATGCCGGTGGCAAAGCAATTGACCGAACAGGCGCGAGGATTGGTTCAAAAGGCAAAGTCGGCATCGATACGAAAACCCGGCAAAGATGAAAAACAAGTTATGCGCATTTTAGAGCAAAACAATGAACTTTCCGAGCAAATCGGTGCGGAAATTTCCACGAGTAGCAACAACGACTTGCAAAATATGTATTCCAATGCGCTGGAACTGAACAAGGATGCGGAACGGATGATGAACAAAGGCGACTTCGCCACTGCATACAAAATTGCTAAACAGGCACAGTCCATAATGAAAAAGGCAAAGAAGCAACTTTCAGAAAATTCAAATGGCGACAAAATTGCGCAAGCGCTCGATAAAACAGACGAAATTATCGGACTCGTCGCAGATGAAGCAAATGGCAGCGGTGCAGAACAGGTAATCGGGATAATCGGAATTTCACGCCAGTTCCAGAAACAAGCAAGAGAAGCATTTGAGCGTGGAGATTTTAGACAGGCAGCAAAATTGACTTTTCAGGCAAGGGAAAAAGCTCAGCAGGCGAAAAATCTTGCGGGTAGTGAATTATCTTCCGAAAGCGTATCGAAACAGATAGAGCGCACCAGAGATGCATTGGATGATGCTGCTTCATCCGAGAATAGCGATGATAATGCTTTGTTAATTGCGAGTGCGAGGGCAATGCTCGACAAAGCGCAATCTGCACTCGATGATAGCAATATCGGGAGCGCGGCAAAATTAACGAATAGCGCAAAAAAACTTGCAGCAAAAATTCTCGCAGCATCCAACGATAAGCCGTCGAGCGCAAGTGTAAAAAAAGCGCTCTCGATGACAGATAAACTCATATCGCAAACCGAACCCGCTTCAGATAATGGAAAACAGTTATATGAACAAGCGTCGAATCTTCAGCGGCAAGCGCAGGATGCGTTCAATAGCGGTAATTATTCCGAATCACTGAAAAAAACGCGAGTTGCTCGGGAGCTGTTAAATAAAGCACAAAATATAAAATAGCACAGTTTGCGCAGTTATAATATGTATGGGGAGAACCTGCCTCGATAGAGGCAGGCTTTTTTTATTAAATTTATATTTACATTATTTGATAGACATAATATTTTTAAATAAATTATCTTG
>JALTEE010000452.1 GCA_027007865.1 bacterium | reverse complement strand
CTTGAGAGACGAGTGGACGCAAATAAACGTTCCGCAATTGTTCTCACGGGAGGAAAAATGACTGTAGCGATAGTTCATACGGAGGTTTTGCCGGAGTTTACCGTGTACGTGTACAACGCGGATTACTCCCCGTTCGATCTTGACGATGAAGACAGGCGTTATGTGGTAGAGCACGTTGACAACGTGTGTAGCGCAAAGGAAAACGAATTTCGCGTTAAGCTCTATGGGGTTGATGGGCTACGTGAAGCATTGCGTGACATCGAAACAGAAATCCACGTAGCCTTGATAGGCGCACGGAGAGAACAGTATAGGGCCGCAATTGCGATAAAGAAAGAGGTTCTTGCGGGAAGGCCAAATGCAGAAAGTCATGGCGGAATAGCGGTTCGTAAGTACGATGAGTACTTAGAGATGCTCGAAAAGGACGTAGAAAAAGCGAAAGACAGGCTATTAGCGGGAGGCGAATAAAATGGGAGTAAGGTTAAGCCCTAAGTGGGGAGTGAACCCGACAATCACGACGTGCTGGTATTGCGGTAAAGAATCTGGTTTGGCGCTGTTAGGCAGAGTCGGCGAGAATCGAGCAAAAGAGATGGGTTGGGAAAAGCCGTATGAGGGAGCCCCGTATGATGTAAAGGCCCCTCGATTTACGTGTTTAGGCCCTGCGTATCCTTGCGAAGAGTGCGAAAAGGCTATGAAGATTGGCGTCATGTTGATCTCCATAACAAACGACTCAAAGCCCCCTACGGCTACGGACGAAGGCTCGATAACGAGAAGTGGTGCGATAGCTATCGTGTCGGATGATTTTGTGAAAGAGGCGTTTGGAGACTTAGCCGAATCTGCGCTGAAGCGTAGGTTCTCGTTCGTAACCGACAAGGCATGGGACACGTTAGGCTTGCCGCGAGGAGAAATTGAAAGCTCGCCATCGAGCTTGAGCGAGTTCTTGTTCTTGTCTAAGCTGGACGAGAAAGGGATTAAGCATCCTGATGGAAGCCCTCATTCGTGGGAGAAAGGCAAGATAGAAGAGATTGATTTGGGAGGCGATGTAGAGTTAAAAGAGTTGCGAGATAAGTTTGTGGCCGAAATAGCGTAAAGATAAGCGGGAGGGACGCGCCAGTACGTCCTTGCTGGCAATGGGGTTGGCCAGTCCCCTGTCCCTCTCGCCCTCCCGTTTGACAAAAGCGGAGGGAAAAGATAGGCTAGATATAGCGATAGGAGGTAGCTGTGGGAAGCAAAGACACGCAAAACGCAATGATCTTGAAAGCATTAAAGGAAGGGCGTGAGATCGTGCAGGTAGTTCCGCCAGGGTCGCCCAATCCCAACAACGCAATCGACGCCCTCCATGAATTCAATTGCATGAGGCTTGCGTCGCGCATCCATGATATTCACGAAATGATCGGAGACACGAAAGACGTAGATGGGAAGTGGCGTAAGGTAGAAGCTATACCGCACAGCGCAAATGGGAAGAGATGGGTGTCGTACAAATGGCGGGGTCAGTTAAGCTTCTAGCGCACTCCATATCCATACACCCTTTGGGCGAATCTCCTGCCCATGAGGGGGTACAAGACACCGAATA
>JALTEE010000451.1 GCA_027007865.1 bacterium | reverse complement strand
ACTATTAAGTTTAATGAGTTTTTCAAGATTATTATCGAAGTGAGTTCCAAAAAAGATTGTAAATTCTGAGAGAGGGAATATATTTTTATCAAACTTCACATCATAATATCGGGGGAATAATGGTATTGAGCAATTACAGATTGAATTGGCGAGAAGAGTTTGAGCGGTATCCGGGGATGAAACTCGAATATGTTCCTCTCGAAGTAGCGTGGAAAGTCGCCAGATATGCGGGTTTGAGAGAACATTATCCAAATTTCTTTGCAAAAAGCGGTTTTTTCGCTTTTTTCATTTATGACCTCGATAAATTTTGGGTTCACGACCTATTCAGGCTCTTTCTTGTAGATAATGCGCTAACAGCTTGCAATGTTCAGCGCGCTGTGTTTAACCCTAAAAATATTGATGAAAGCATTGCTTTTTTGAAGGAGATGGTCGATAGAGGGAATTTAATTTGGGTTTCGTGGATGGAGCCGCTTCTTGTATATGGAGTTGAGGATTCTGAGCGGCGAGTTTTAATTCATTGGCACAATTCTGCATTTGCTCCTGATGGAACGACCTGGGGCAGGGATGAAATCGAGGGATGGTGGAATTGGGCTGATTCTGAAAATGCGCATTTGATGATTGCTCCGACAGGTATCTCTCCTGATGCTAATTCTGAAGAATTTATCGCTGTGGAACTCGCAAAATTGGCAGTTCAAAACGGGAAACTCGAACAATATGAAATTGGCGGTGCAAAAACTCCGTTTGGACTGTCGGCATATTCCGCCTATGCGGATGATTTGCGCAATCCGGAGACGGATTTTCTCAAAAAAAGCGAGGATGGCAATTTAGAGCGCACATTCTGGTTCGATTTTGCAATATATAGTCAGTGGTCGCAAACATTCGCAGCGCATTCTTATTTTTCGCATATTTCGTCGATATTTTCAGGCGAGGAACGTGATATGCTCAAATCGGCATCGGAACACTATGGAAAATCTTATGGTCATTGGCTCGATTGGGAGAAAGTCATAGGCAGACATCCGGATAGAGATGTTTTTTATGCGAGAATGAAGGATATGGGGAAGCGGGAAGCCGCCGCAGATGCTGTGATGTCGGCAAGAGATGAAATCGGTAAAGCGATAGACGCTCTTTCACAATTCCTTGATAAGAGGGGTATTTCTATCGATAAGGACAATGAAACGAAGAAGAGTAAAGAAAGGTAATATCGGATTGCAAACTAAAATTCAATATAGTCATACTCGGTAGCACTGGATTCCCAATCGAGTTGGGAGTGATAAAATTAAACCGATAAAAAAGATTTATCAAGGAAGCAATTTTTGCAATATTTTATTATGTATTTTGCAAAATGCGACAGATTTTTGCTGTTATATAAATATAACACAGTGATAATTCCTTGTGTTTCATAGGAAATTGTGTGAAAATATTTTGGCACGCTACCTGCTATATATTTGTCGAACATATAACCCTTCACAGGAGGTTTAAAATGAGACGGAGAAAAGGCTTCACCCTAATCGAGCTGATGATTGTTGTTGTAATCATCGGCATTCTGGCAGCGCTCGCCATTCCGCGATTCCT
>JALTEE010000450.1 GCA_027007865.1 bacterium | reverse complement strand
ATATATAACAAATATCGTCAAGCAGAATTTTAAACAGGTGTTTACAGGTATTTATAAAAATAGAGAATCCTCGAAATGAGAATTCTCTATGATTTGAACAACAATAATTTGAGATACTTAGTCTTCCGGTGCAGGCGGAATGAATTTCTCTTTCATCAAAAGTTGAACGGTATCTCTTGCATTTTTAATTTTCTTTTCCGCCATTCTAATCAACTCTTCTTTTGTGTGTTTAATTCTTGCAACATCCTGTTCGATAGCCTTCATACCGACGGCGGCAGCTTCGCGCGGAAAAACTTCCCATTCATCCATTGTAGGAATAATATAGTTTTCGTGAATTCCTTTATCCTCTGCCACTTTTGCAAGTGCTCTTGCAGCAGCGAGACACATTTCATCTGTAATTGTCGTTGCTCTCACATCAAGAGCCCCGCGAAAGATACCGGGGAAACCGAGAGAATTATTCACCTGATTTGGGAAATCGGAACGGCCTGTGGCAACAATTGCTGCTCCCGCTTCCATTGCATCCCACGGATAGATTTCAGGCACAGGATTTGCGCAGGTAAAGACAATTGCTTTGGATGCCATTAGTTTAATCCATTCTGGCAATATTACACCTGGACCAGATTTTGAAAGCGCAATCACAACATCGGCATCTTTCATCGCTTCGGGAATACCGCCTTTAACTTTCTGGGGATTGGTTATTTTAGCGAGTTCCCATTTTTCCTTATATTTCGTTGCAAGAATTTCCGCATCTTCACGATCTGTGCGAAGTGTTCCCTTCGAATCCACCATAATCACATTTTCAGGTCTAACGCCTGCCAAAAACATCTGGTGAGTTATTCTGATATTTGCAGCGCCCGCGCCAATCGATGCGATTTTAACTTCTGAGAGTTTCTTATTAACTACTTTAACAGCATTGATAAGTCCAGCAACAGTAACGGCGGCTGTTCCCTGCTGGTCGTCATGCCAAATCGGGATATGAGCCTTTTTGCGCAACTCGTTAAGAATATAGAAACATTTTGGCTGCGAAAGGTCTTCAAGATTAACTCCACCGAATGAAGGCTGCAATTTGAGAACGAAATCGATGATTTCGTCGGGGTCTTTGGTATCGACCATTATAGGGAAGGCATCAACTCCACCGAGATATTTAAACAGCAATGCCTTACCCTCCATAACAGGCAATCCTGCCTCGGGACCGATATCACCGAGGCCGAGAATTCGCGTGCCATCGGATACAACAGCAACAGTATTTGCCTTGTTGGTATGCTCATATACAGCGAGCGGTTCATCCTTAATTGCCAGACAAGACTTGGCGACACCCGGCGTATACCAGATTGCGAAATCGTTCATATCTCTGACAACACATTTCGATGTAATCTGGATTTTGCCGCGGTAGAACGGGTGAAGTTTCACTGCATCCTTGCCCGGTTTTTCTGCACGCGCGATAAGTTCTTCACGCGTGAGTTTTTTCGCAGACATCTTACGCCTCCTGATAAATTTTTGGGAAAAGTATGTAAAAGTAATCTAAAAACAAAATCGGTCAAGATATTTTAATTTTTTATGCAAAGTATAAACA
>JALTEE010000449.1 GCA_027007865.1 bacterium | reverse complement strand
CAAATACATGGCACACACAGTTCCAGACGAGAACGGACCATTTAAAATAAGAATGGGGTGTCTCACGGAAACCCCAGAGTGGTGGCATAAGCACTTTTATGATACGACAGAATTTAAAATAGGGACACAAGAAATGAAAGACAGGCTTGAAACAATAAATATGATGCTTTTGGCTAATGGATATGAGAAGATCGAGGATAGAGGATGATCAAAAAACAATTAGGTATGCCCTACATGGGGAGCAAGTGCAAACTCTCCAAAAAAATAGTGGATGAAATAATAAATGCAAATCCAGCCACTAAGTATTTTTACGACCTTTTTGGAGGTGGCGGAGCAATAAGTTTTGAGGCGGTACAGCGTAAAAAGATAGAAAAAGTTTTCTACAACGAGCTTAATATGGGAGTAGTTGAGCTTCTCAGGAAAATACAAAAAGACGGTGTGACCGATGAATTTTATCAGTGGATAGATAGAGAAACCTTCATAAAACACAAAGACGATGACTGCTGGGTTGGAGGACTATGTAAAGTTGCATGGAGCTTCGGGAACAATCAAAAGGATTATCTTTTTGGCAAAGACGTAGAACCAATAAAAAAACTTGCACATGAAGCCATCATGCTGAATGATTCTGAAAAACTAAGGCAGTTATCTGAAAAAATAGGGATAGAACTACCGCATAAAATAATAGAATTAGATAAGACAAAAGGAAGGAAACTACTAACAAGAATTGTGAAAAAAGTAAAAAACGAGAGGATGGATCTTCAACAGCTTCAACAGCTTGAACAGCTTGAGCGGCTTGAACAGCTTGAACGGCTTCAACAGCTTGAACTTAGCTCTAAAAGCTACGATGAGGTAGAAATAACGACTCCTGTAGATGAAACCATAATCTACCTTGACCCGCCTTATAAAGGAACAGCAGAGTATCAAAAAGGAGACTTTGATCACAGGGCTTTAGAAAAATGGATAGCCGACAGTCCATACAAAATATATGTATCATCTTATGATTTTAACCTGCCTAAAGTAGCGACGTTTAAGCACACATCGTCTTTATCCGCCACAGCAACAAACAATGTGACGGAAAATCTGTATTGCAACAGAGGGCACAAAGACACAACGAGGTTATTTTAATGCAATCCAAAAAACAGTCGCACCTGGAGATAATCACAAACCAAATAGTAGGATTGATTTTGGGCTGGTGCCTGGTCTATTTTGCATTCCCCCTAATGGGAGTATATCCTACAGCCGGGCAATCTACAATATCAAGTGCGATGTTCTTTGTAGCTTCATACTTGAGATCATATACTATTCGTAGGGTGTTTAATAGACTATGAATGTTGTACTGTATTACAAAGCAAAATGAGAAAAAAGGAAAAAGAAAAATGACAAAAAACACTAAGCTGATACATATCGAGAGAGACCTTTATCAGTGCGAAATAACAGGGTGGATATATCAGTTTATAGGATGCATCTATGCCGGTATTTACAAATTTACTTTGATAAAGGGAGATGCCGCTAACCACACAATAAACAAATATAAAGATGACATTGTAAAGGAAAACATGATATAATATACTACAC
>JALTEE010000448.1 GCA_027007865.1 bacterium | reverse complement strand
TCTATATTGTTTGTTCCGCCAAAATTCGCATCGGATGCTGTGTTCGAAGCCGCAGAAGCAGGAATATCGTTGATTGTTACGATAAGTGAAGGAATTCCTGCGCTCGACGAAGCAAGAATATACGATTTTCTCAAAAAAGTCGGTGCGAGGATGATAGGTCCGAATTGTCCGGGAATAATGTCGCCAGGGAAATGCAAGGTCGGCATTTTGCCTGCACAGATTTTTAAACGGGGAAACATCGGCGTGGTATCGCGCTCTGGAACATTGACATACGAAGTGGTGCACAATTTAACCCTTGCGGGTTTCGGGGAGTCCACTTGCATAGGTATCGGCGGAGACCCTATTATCGGAACGAATTTTATCGATACACTCACAGAATTCCAGCGCGACGCCGAAACGGCAGGCGTTGTTTTGATAGGCGAAATCGGCGGCACGGACGAACAGGATGCCGCTGAATTTATTCGTGCGAATATGACGAAGCCCGTCGTGGCATTCATCGCTGGGCAAAGCGCTCCGCCGGGCAAAAGAATGGGACACGCAGGCGCTATTATATCTGGTTCCGAAGGAACCGCAGCGGAAAAAATCCAGAAATTCGAGGAGTGCGGCGTGCCTGTGGCAAAAATCCCGTCGGAAATACCCGTATTGATGAAGAAACAGTTTGGGAAATGATATCGCTGCATCCTTGAAATAAATGTTCTATCTTTCCGATAAAGATATTGCGCTACTCCGTCGCTGCGAAATGTGCCCCCGAAAATGTGGCGCAAATAGATTTGAAAATATCGGTGTTTGCGGCGCTGGCGCAGATGTCGAAGTATCGAGTGTAAATCTCCATTTCGGCGAAGAACCGCCCATTTCAGGACATAGCGGTTCCGGAACTATTTTCTTCACACATTGCAATTTAAAATGTGTCTATTGCCAAAACTATCCCATCAGCCAGTTGGGTGTCGGACAAAAATATTCAATCGGCAAACTCGTTGATGCAATGCTTTCGCTGCAAGCGCGCGGAGCGCACAATGTAAATCTCGTCACACCGTCGCACTATGTCGTTCAAATTCGGCGGGCAATCATCGAAGCGAAAGAGCGCGGATTGAAAATCCCCATCGTGTATAACACAAGCGGATACGATTCCATAAACGCTATCGAAATGTTGAAGGGCATCGTCGATATTTTTATGCCCGATTTACGCTATTTCGATGGCGACTATGCGCAAAGGTATTCAGGCGCAGCCGATTATCCCGAAATTGCGCATAGCGCAGTGAAAAAGATGTATTCGCAGGTTGGGGACCTCGAACTCGATGGAGATGGAATCGCACAGCGCGGACTCTTAATCAGATTGCTCGTGCTACCGCAAAATATCTCGGGCACAATCGAAACATTGCATTGGATAGCGGGAAATATCGGAACGGACACATATTTAAGCGTAATGAGCCAGTATTTTCCCGCAAATCTTGCATATCAAAATCCGCCGCTCGATAGAAAAATTTTCCCGCAGGAATATTCCGATGTTCTAAAAGCAGTCGAAAAACTGGGCTTTGAAAGAGGCTATATTCAACCGGTGCTGGGGGAAACCAGCGA
>JALTEE010000447.1:275-1582 GCA_027007865.1 bacterium | reverse complement strand
TTCTGGGACTGGTTGCACAGAAAAAAGCCGAAATCGAAGATCCAAAACCTTCGGATTTGTTTGATTACGGAACGGCTACTACTATTTTAAAAATGTTAAAGTTACCCGATGGTACCATGCGGGTGCTTGTGCAGGGAATGAGCCGAATCCAAATTGTAGATTATTTGCAGATGAACCCCTATTTTAAAGCGCGGGTTCGACCGTTACAGGATGTTTTTGAAGAAAGCCTGGAACTGGAAGCGCTGGCAAAAAATGTAACAATTCAATTTCAAAAAATCGTTTCCCTTGTTCCTCATTTGCCGGATGAATTGCAAGTTGCCGTAATGAATATTCATCATCCCGGGAAACTGGCCGATTTGATTGCCTCCAATCTCAATTTGAGCCTGGAAGAAAAACAGGAACTCCTCGAGCTGATCGATGTGAAAAAGCGGCTTGAAAAGCTAACCGTGTACATTAATCGAGAGCTGGAAGTTCTGGAGATTGGAAATAAAATTCAAAACAAGGTGCAATCGGAGCTCAGCAAAAATCAGCGGGAATATTTTTTACGACAACAGTTGGAAGCCATCAAAAAAGAGCTGGGTGAAGAGGATGAACGTACCGCGGAAATCAAGGAGCTGCGTGAAAAAATAAATAAAGCTAAAATGCCGAAAGCCGCCCAGAAAGAGGCAATGCGTGAACTGGATAGACTGGCGAAAATGCCTCCCGGAGCCGCTGAATACACCGTTGCACGTACGTATCTGGATTGGCTGATTGCTATTCCCTGGTCGAAATCAACTAAAGACAATTTGGACATTGGCAAGGCACGAAAGGTGCTGGATGAAGACCACTACGATCTGGAAAAAATAAAGGAGCGTATTCTCGAATATTTGGCTGTACGTAAACTGAAATCCGATATGAAGGGTCCTATTCTCTGTTTTGTGGGGCCTCCGGGAGTGGGAAAAACCTCCTTGGGGCGTTCCATTGCACGTGCACTAAAACGGAAATTTGTACGCATTTCACTCGGGGGCGTGCGCGACGAGGCTGAAATTCGTGGCCACCGACGGACTTATATTGGTGCCTTGCCAGGGCGAATCGTTCAGGGGATTCGAAATGCGGGATCGAACAATCCCGTGTTCATGCTTGATGAGGTCGACAAACTAGGCATGGATTTTCGAGGTGATCCATCCTCAGCGCTGTTGGAAGTTCTGGATCCGGAGCAAAACAATTCATTTGTGGATCATTACTTGGATGTACCCTTCGATCTGAGCAAGGTGATGTTTATTACGACAGCGAATCTCCTTGATCCTGTTCCATCCGCCCTCCGCGAC
>JALTEE010000447.1:0-265 GCA_027007865.1 bacterium | reverse complement strand
GACTTATATTGGTGCCTTGCCAGGGCGAATCGTTCAGGGGATTCGAAATGCGGGATCGAACAATCCCGTGTTCATGCTTGATGAGGTCGACAAACTGGGCATGGATTTTCGAGGTGATCCATCCTCAGCGCTGTTGGAAGTTCTGGATCCGGAGCAAAACAATTCATTTGTGGATCATTACTTGGATGTACCCTTCGATCTGAGCAAGGTGATGTTTATTACGACAGCGAATCTCCTTGATCCTGTTCCATCCGCCCTCCGCGAC
>JALTEE010000446.1 GCA_027007865.1 bacterium | reverse complement strand
TAAAGGTTGTAATAAGCATTCCAATCGCTGCTATTGTATTCCCAATAATAGCAGTAAATCCTTTAAAAGCATCTCCTGCTCCACCAACATTATGAATAACTGCTTCAAATGTTGCTATTATTAACGCCATAATCCAATTCAATTTCATTAATGAAGTTTTAGTAATAGAGCTAAGAACTCCTAATCTCTGAAATCCTGGTATCATATATAAAACTCTAGTTCCAAATTTTAGCATTGTAGGTATTAAAGCTACTAAACCAACCTTTAGGCTTGTATGCCAATAGGTAGAAGTAGCTTGAGCTTTCTTAAATTTGTCACTAAGATAGTCTGTATTATCTCCTGCATCACTAATGGCTCCAACAAGTTTTTGTAAGTTAGAAACAGATATACTCATTAAATTATTGCTAATATTCATGTTGTTAGCAAATTTCTTCCAACCAGGCAATACTTGAATTGCATCAACAACCTGTTGTTTAAGTTTAAGAGCTTGAGCAGCAGCTTGACTTCTTGTTGCTTGATCATTAGATTGTGAATTTGCTACACTTTCTTGCTGATATAAATTACTAAATACATTTCCTAATCTTCCAGCCAAATCATTGTCGCCTATATGCGAGACAGATTTTCCAAAAGTTTCTGCTGTTAAAGCAAGTTTATCAAACACATTAGTATATTGAGAAGTCATTGCTAACAATTTATTTAATTTATACATAGAATCAACTATTGGACCAAAGATTTTTGCCAAATCTGTAAGAGGACCTTCTATCAATCTTCTCATCGTTTGTTTAGATTGATTCATCAATTGATTAAATACCCACCAAGGTGTTTTCATTAAAGCTATTTGTAAACTACCTAATTTGGTTTGTAAGGCTTCTAATAATTTTCCATAAGTAATTGTTTTATTAGAAGTATCTGTTAGATTAATACCTAATGTTCTTCCAAAAAATTTAGCAAGGATAGGAGACAATTGTCCTCTTTGTGCAGCACCTAAGTTTCTTAATATAGCATATATATCACCCAATCCTGATGCTGCTGCTATGCTAGAAAAATACAAACCAACAAGAGCATCGTTAGAATTGTCAAAATATTGTGTAGCATGCTGAAATTGTTTTGCTAACACAGGCATAGTTTCTCCACTCATAAATTGTATTTGTTGAAGTTCTTTGAAATAATTAGTATTAAACTCACCAAATCTAGCTTCTAAAGTTTTAGTAGCTAACATTAAATCTTTTGTTTCAGAAATAGATTGCCTAACAGCAGCAATTAAAGTAGATAATATAGTAACAGAAACAATTGTTAAAATAGAAGCAAAACCTTTGAAAGCACTTGTAGCTTGATTAGTAGTATCTTTCATACCTTTTATTGCTTTTTTATTTTCTTCTACTTCTTTCTTATGTTTTTCTAATTTATTTCCATTCTCATCGACAGCTTCTGTAGATTCGTGTAGTTTCTTAGATAATTCATTTGTTACTGTTGCAGCTTTCTTTGTAGTTGCCTGTACTCCTCTAAGTCTATTGTGGAATCTTTCTAATCCACTATTAGCTTTATTAAGTGCCGAGGATAAGTTAGTTTTAAAACTTGTTGCTAAT
>JALTEE010000445.1 GCA_027007865.1 bacterium | reverse complement strand
ACCATACACGGCAGGATTCACCTACTCAATTCACAGCAATGAGCAGCGGATATGCGGAAGTTTCTACAAGTTCATTTATTTTTCCCCACTATTCAGACAGTACCTATTATTACAGAAAAACTTGCGGGAAAATTTTCAAAAATATATGCCGTCGAGCTTGACGAAGATTTGGCACGGGAATTAGAAGAGAAGCTTTTGACAAAAAATATAGAAAATGTCGTCGTTCTGTATCAGGATATACTAAAACTAAATATTGAAAATATATACAAATACATCGGGTCGAAACCGTTAATTATAGGTAATATTCCATATTCGATTTCGTCGCTCATCGTTTTCTACCTCGTAGAAAATAGAGCATTTTTTAACCGTGCAATATTTGTTATGCAGCGCGAGTTTGCAGATAGATTGTGTGCACATAGCGGAACGAAGAATTATGGAATTCCCACAGTGATTTTGGGCAGATATTTTAATGTAGTTAAGCAGTTCGATGTGAAAGCGGGCAGTTTTTCACCTGCGCCGAAAATAGTGTCGTCCGTTGTGGAACTGAACCGTCGAGAGAAAGCGATGTGCGATGATGTCGAGCATAAGTTGTTTATAAAAGTTGTTCGTGCATCGTTTGCACATAGAAGAAAGAAATTATCGAATAATCTCCACGACATGTATTCCGGCATCGATTTTAGACGATTGTTCGCGAACATCGGGATGGATGAGAATGCCCGCGCCGAGCGAATATCCGTCGAGGATTTTTGCAAAATAGCAAGGGCAATTACATCTATGGAAAGATAGGTGTCCCGAAGCCGTTTTTAGTCGCTGAATTATCGTAAATTTCCACGATTTTGAAGATATATGCAGGTCTGTTTTCCCACGATGACGGATTTGGATGGTGAAACATATCGTGCTGCGCATTTAAGAATTTGTGATATAATCCATCTCGGTGTATTTCCGCAACAGTTCTTACTTCGAACGATATTATCGGCGGCTCGTAGAATAGCAAAGTCGCAGATTTATTCTCGTGTAGATTTGTCCAGGTGTGAGATTTTGCAAGTTCGAGCGTGCCTAATATCGAGAAATCGATTGTATCCTTCGCTTCGAGCGACCACATATATTGAAAAAGTATTTTTAAGCCGCGGTCTGCATAGTGCGGTTCGTCTGCTGTCGCTATGTGCGACATATAAATTTCTAATATCGCTTCGATATGCTCCTTTTTAGGCAGAAATCCAATACCCTTAACCGAGCCGTTCAATCCTGCAGAGCCATTTGTAATAATGGTTGGCGTGTGTGTCGTGAACGCTAAAAATATCTCTTGCGGGTGAACATTTTCCCCATCGACCTGCTTTTTTACCATCTTTGCGCGCTTGTCATAAGCCCAATTGAAAAATCTCTCTGCCGACATTTTGCCCTCGCTTTCATTTGATAAAAATAACTCATCAAAATATTATAACTAAATTAGATGAAAAAGAAAATAAAATTATATCAAAATTCTTGTATATCGATAAATTCTATATAAATTCTGTTTAAATCATGAACCCTGCAAAATAGGTGATTTTTGAGTTCTTTGATATGCGTTTTTATTTACCCCCTCTATCCTCTAA
>JALTEE010000444.1 GCA_027007865.1 bacterium | reverse complement strand
ATTTATTAAATGATAAGGTCAAATTATGCGTTTATTCAAAATTATAGTTTTGATTTCGTTTTTTATTGTTGCATTTTCATTTTCTCAGGAAATCTCATATAAAATTATTGGTTATTTCACTTCTTGGTCTGTATATGCGCGGGATTACCACATTCCCGATGTTCCTGTAGAATACATAACCCACATAAACTATGCCTTTGCCAATATATCTTCCGGTGGAGAAATTATGCTCGGAGATAGCTACGCCGATATAGATAAGTATTATCCAGGCGATTCTTGGGACACAGATTCTTTAAGGGGAAGTTTTCATAGAATGATAATATTAAAATCGGAACATCCCGAATTGAAAACATTGATTTCGGTCGGCGGATGGACATGGTCTTATAATTTTCCCATTGTTGCTTCGTCAGATTCCGCCAGAAAAAAATTTGCTACTTCCTGCATAAATTTTATAGAAAGTTATCAATTCGACGGTATAGATATAGACTGGGAGTATCCGGGGGCATCTGACAGGCATAACTTCACTCTTTTATTGAAGGAAATTCGCAGACAACTCGACTCTTTATCTTTAATAACAGGGAAAGATTATCTTCTTATAATAGCCGCACCTGCTGGTCCTGATAACATAGCGAACATAGAAGTAGATTCAATTGTATCGTATCTCGATTGGATAAATATAATGACATACGATTTTCACGGACCGTGGGGTGGTGATGGTGATGCTATTACGAATTTTAACTCGCCTTTGTATTCTTGTTCCGACGACCCATTGGGAGAACCCTATCACTCTTCTTTCAATTTATCAGCAGCGGTGCAGACATATCTTTCTCTTGGTGTTCCGCCGGGGAAAATTGTTCCTGGATTGCCTTTTTACGGTAGAGGATATGGAAATGTTTCCGGCAGCAGCGATGGACTTTTTGCAACATATTCGGGCGCTGCTCCTTTCGGAACTTATGAGAACGGAGTGTTCGATTTTTGGGATTTGAATGAAAACTACATAGAACATAGCGGATACATAAGATACTGGCACAATGAGGCAAAAGTTCCTTGGCTATTTAATCCCGACGGAAATATAGTGATTTCATACGATGATACAACATCGATAGAATACAAAGCACGATATATAGGTGACAATTCACTCGCTGGAGCAATGTTCTGGGAATTTTCTTGTGATAAAGAAACTGTGCTGGTGAAAAAATTGTATAATACACTATCGTCTCTGTCTGCTGAAGAATATACGCCAAAACCTCGGTTATTGGATATATCCACATCTCCTAATCCGTTCAATTCGTCGTGCGCAATCACGCTGTCCGGTGTCAACAAGGGAGCATGCTCCCTTGTTGATGGAACGGTTGAGATCTACGATTTGCGCGGGAATGTCGTTGCGACCCCCTCTATCTCTCGGTCCCTTTCTCCCCGAGGAGAAAGGGATGACTTGGCAGTTGAGGATGGTAGCGAAAGTCCTTCTCCCTCGGGAGAAGGATTTAGGATGAGGGGTTTTATCTGGACACCCGACAAATCAATCGCATCTGGCATATATCTTGTGCGAGCGACAATGGAGGATGGACGGACGACAACAAAACGGATTGTGTATATT
>JALTEE010000443.1 GCA_027007865.1 bacterium | reverse complement strand
TATATAATTAGCATCATCGCCGAAAACCGTAACCTCGACTATTAAATTTCTCAAATCCACGATGGAAAGCAGAATTTCGCCATCATCGACAGCATTACCTATACTTTTGTTCAAATTCGACACATAGCCCGATATAGGAGCGATTTTTACAATATCTTTGCCCGATTTATCACTCGCAGAACCCAATTCCTCCGATGCTCGAACACTATAATATCCTCGCATCGAAAGCAAATTCTGCCCCTTTCGCACTTTTTCGCCATTTTTTACATAGATGTTTTTTATCTGACCACGAGAAAATGCGACAACATCCAATTTCTTGATAGATTTCACATAGCCATAGCCCATTACCGTTTTGCTGAAATTTTTACGCGTTACTTTGGCTGTTTGAAAAAGGTTATTTGCTGAATTTTCTCGACTTACTTCCTTCTGCGAGCAGGAAATTACAAATATGCTCGACATAAATAGAACGAGCAACGGAAGCAAATGTCTCTTTATCTTAATAATTCTATTATTCATCGTATCGCTCCTAATTGGGTCTATTTTTTATCGAGTTCTTTCAAATCTTTTCCGACTAAAATTTCGATTTCACAAATCGTATGATAATATTCGGCGAGAAAATCAGCATAATCCATCTTCGCCTGTATCCAATTATCCCAGAAACGCTCCAAAGTCGGGAGGTCGAGTTCTCCCTTTTGATATAGAATTTTTGTCTCATCCAGATTTTGCTGTGCAATTGGAAGAATTTTTCCCGTGTAAATTTCTCTGCGCTCTTTTAAAAACTTTAACATTCGGCATTTGTTTCTCAAATCCGAAATGATTTTCCCCTCTATATTTTTCTTCTGCAATGCGGAAATTTCCTGTTCCGTTTTTGCCGAATGTATTTCTGCATTTTTTCGGTTAAAAATCGGCAGCGGAAACGATAAACCGACCCCAAAAATATTATCATTATCTTCGCGTGAAAATTCGATGGAAGGAGTAATTTCAGGAAAGATAGCTCCGCCTTTTATTAAATTCAATTCGGCATCGGCGATTTTTTCATCTGCAGAAGCGATTGCTAAATCGGGATTATTCTTTTTCGCATAATTTGCGAGTATTTCAAATTCGGGAACAGCGGGTAATTCTTGCCATTCATAGACAATCTCGGCGCTTTCGGGTATCGTGTAATTCATTTCCCAAGCGAGTTCGTTTCTTTTGGCAGTTATCGCCTGCTCGATAGCGATTTGTTGCTCCTGCGTGTTCAAAACTTCGAGGTTCACCGTATTCATCGCAACCTGCGAAATTTCTCCGTAGTTTGCTCGAACTTTCATCCAATTAAATAAATCCTCCTCGACCTTCAACAAATCCTTAATAGATGAATTTTTTTGGCTCGATGCGGTGAGTTCTACAAATAGCATTTTAATTTTTTCGGTTATCTCGATTTTCTTCTTTTGCAATTGCAATTTGGCTTTTGAGAGATTTGTTTCGGCTATCTGTCTGCGATAATATCTTTGCCCTCTAATTTCGATTGGCAAATCCATAGAAAGTCCGAAATCTATATCACTTTGACCGTTACTTCTCATCCTATCTTTTACTGCGCCGCTCAATTCGGGATTTCGATTGAAAACTCGTGAAGCAGTTTGTATTTCCGATTCGGATTTCTCGATATCTTTTTGCAAAACGGCAATATCTCTATTGTTTTTAATGGCGATTTGTATCGCATCGCTCAAAGTTAATCGCATTCCATTTTGCGCAAAAATAATCTGAAATGAAGTCAAAATTATCAGGATGCCTACGAAAGCGCAGCGATGTTTCATTATAAATGAATTCATAATAATCTCGAATTTTATAGCACGGTTGTTTTGCGTAAAAAACATCCGTTTCCCAAAAAGTCAATAGAATTCGCTAAAAATTAGCGCTGCGCATCCCCCGCAACTAATCCATCGACAGATGTTCGTTTCCGCGCTCTTTATTTCACTCGAAGAATTTTCCCATACTTAACGATGCCATCGGATTCGACTTTATAGAAAAACACTCCATTGTCCAACAGTGAGAAATCATAATTTTTGCTATCTATTTTCTTTAATGGAACTGTCCTGCCAAGGATATCGACAATTTTCAAATCGTCGATTGCGCTGTCGCAGTGAAGGTTATAAACTCCGCTATTATTATGGATATGAACATTCAGCTTTTTAAGCAATGTTCTTTGGCGACTCGCTATTTCAAGCGGCAAATATGTGAAATTATAAGTCGAATCCAAATTGACCTCGCCGCTATATTCATTATATTTATACACATATCCTTTAAGCGTTCCGTCCTCGTATAATTCGAACAGCACAAAATGATAGAACGAGCCTCCATAAGGCGCAGATTGCAGTGCGGATATTAAAGGTGCTCCCGCTCCGCCGGATACTATATAGTGGACATCATTGTATGTCCATCTATCGTAAAAATGCTGGTGGCTAAATGCGGCGAGCAAAACACCATAATATGTCAATGTATCGGTGAACGGTTCGGTATTGCTCCCCGAATAATCGGGATAATAGGAAGACCAGCCGAGACAATGGTCTGTATTGTGTCCGGGCAAATACGGCGGAACATGAGCGAACACGCAGGAATGCAAATTCCTCGAATCTGCATCGCTCAAAAGGCTGTCGAGCCAGGTAATCTGCTCGTCGCTCAGCAAATAATCGATGGAATTGTAATGCGTTGTGTGATACTGCTGGCAATCGGCGAGGAATATAAATCGCGCATTTCCATAGTCGAAAACAAAATCGGGATTGCCAAAAATACTGTCATATACGAACGGTCCATCATCCGCATACAATTCGTGATTGCCTCGCACCGACAACACAGGCATATCGAACGAATCGAGCATAGCAACATATCTTTCAAACTCGTATCGGTAGCCGTGCAGTCTGAAATCGCCGCCGTGAATGGTGAACACCGGTGCAGGATAAAGACTGTTTATTTTGCTTCGGAGCGCTGCGAAGACAGTATCGGCATATCCAAACTCGCCGGGCGGGAGCGAATCCGAATTCCTGCTGTCCCCCATAAATACAAATCTTATCGGATATGTCAGCGGTGTGCTCTGAATCATTGCTATCACAGAATCGGTGGGATGGTTTGTGATAGCAAAAGCGCTCATCGGGAGTATTGCGATGATGAAAAACATCGCAATTTTTGACAAAAACTTCATTTCAATCACCTCCGTTTATAAAAAATATGTGAGAGCTGCAAAATAGCCATCGATTTCGACTATACATCGAGGTTGCGGACATTGAGCGCATTCTTCTCGATAAAGTCTCTGCGCGGCTCGACTTCCGACCCCATAAGAACCGAGAAAATCATATCCGCTTCCGCTGCGTCTTCGAGTTTCACCTGAAGAAGTCTTCTCGTCTCGGGGTCCATCGTTGTTTCCCACAGTTGATTTGGATTCATCTCGCCGAGTCCTTTGTATCGCTGGATGTATTTCCCTTCTCGTGCGTGTTTCAAAATAAATTCGAGAAGTTGAGAAAATGTCGCCATTTTCGTTTCTTTTTCGCCGATTTTCAGCGTTAACGGCGGAGGATAATCGGAATAAAGGGGTGTGAATCTTGTTGAAAGTTCAGAGAAATCGGGTCCATCGATAAATTCGTATGATAGATTCATTTGCCCGAATGCGCCTTCGCCTTCGAACTCTGTGATAACACTCCAGCAAAGATGCTCGTCATCATAACTCGTCGTATAATTTATAGTCAGTCCAAGTTCTTTCCCGTTCGCGGCGATATTGTGTATTTTATTCAACAGTTCCGTCTGCGAAGCGAGGTCGTCGGTAGTTCTGATTCCACCGCCGACTATAAGTTCCATCAATTTTTTGGGTTTGCCGTGTCGCGCGAAGTAGTTGAGGACTTTGTCTGCTATTGCGATTTCATCGAGAAGCGCTATCAATTTATCGCCGAATACACTTCTCTCGTTCGAAGCGGTCAAGACTGCATTTTTTGCGCCTTGGCGAATGAGATAACTTTGCATCACCTTATCATCCTTTATATAGCGTTCTTTTTTCCCATCGCGCACTTTATATAGCGGCGGCTGGGCAATATAAAGATGAGCTCCCGAAATTATCGGCTGCATATATCGGAAGAAAAAAGTGAGCAGTAATGTTCTGATGTGTGCGCCATCGACATCCGCGTCGGTCATAATGATAATTTTATTGTATCGCAACTTTTGTATGTCGAGGTCTTCATCGATGCCCGTTCCCACAGCAGTAACGATGGTTCGAATTTCCCTGTTTTTCAACATTTTATTGAGGCGCGCTTTTTCAACATTTAGAATTTTTCCGCGCAGAGGAAGTATCGCCTGAAATTTTTTATCTCTGCCTTGCTTTGCAGAACCGCCTGCGGAATCTCCTTCGACGAGGAATAATTCGGCGAGACTTGCATCTTTTGTCTGGCAGTCGGCGAGTTTTCCTGGCAACGATGCCGAATCGAGTGCGCCTTTTCTACGAACGAGTTCTCTCGCTTGTCTTGCGGCTTCGCGGGCACGACTTGCACGCAGCGCTTTCTCAATTATTCCTTTTCCCTCGCTGGGATGCTCTTCCAGCCAGGTGGAAAGATGCTCGTATAAAACAGTCTCTACGATGCCTTTTACATCGGAATTTCCCAACTTCGCTTTTGTCTGCCCTTCGAACTGCGGTTCGGGAACTTTTACAGAAATAACGGCCGTCAATCCTTCTCGAACATCGCCGCCGGATACCGAATCGCCCTTTTTTAACAGATTTTTCGACGAAGCATAACTCGATATCGACCTCGTTAGTGCGGAGCGAAACCCTACGAGATGCGTGCCGCCTTCAACCGTGTTTATATTGTTTGCAAATGACAGAACGAGCTCGTTATAACTGTCATTATATTGAATTGCTACATCGACAACCACACCATTTTTCTCGCCGTGCACAAACACGGGTTTTGGAAAAAGAGTATGTTTCCCTCTATTGAGGTGCTCCACAAAAGACGCGATACCGCCATCGTATTTGAACACTGTTTCCTTTTCGTTTCTCTCATCTGTGATTTCGATTTTCACACCGGGGTTCAGAAATGCGAGTTCGCGCAGCCTCGAAGATAGCGTTTCAAACGAAAAATCCAGAGTTTCGAATATATCGGGGTCGGGTTTGAATGTAATTCTCGTTCCTCGCCGTGTTGTAGTTCCTTTTTTTTCGAGTTGTGTCATCGGTTTTCCGCGCGAATATTTTTGCATAAATACGGTTCCATCACGCCATATCTCGACTTCGAGGTTTTCTGCGAGTGCGTTCACAACGGAAATCCCGACGCCGTGCAATCCACCCGATACTTTATATGTTTTCTTGTCGAATTTTCCACCCGCGTGGAGTTTTGTCATCACGACTTCCGCAGCGGATATCCCGAGTTGATGGTGAATATCCACAGGAATTCCTCTGCCGTCATCCGTAACTGTAATGCTTCCGTCCTGATGAATTGTTACGGAAATGTTTTTGCAATATCCTGCGAGTGCTTCGTCTATCGCATTATCAACCACTTCATATACGAGATGGTGCAATCCTGCTGCGCTTGTCGAGCCGATATACATAGCAGGGCGTTTGCGAACGGCTTCGAGACCTTCCAGAACTTTAATATCTTCCGCAGTATAACTATTTTCCACTTCAAATTTTGTCATGAATTTTTCCTTTCTGTTCGCTCTTTATAGAAT
>JALTEE010000442.1 GCA_027007865.1 bacterium | reverse complement strand
GCATATTCCTTATTACGAAAAAAAATTTGACACTATTTTTTGTATGGGCATTTTATATCATAGAAAAGACCCTATAGAAATGCTAAAAAAATTAAAAGCGGGACTAAAAAAAGGGGAAGAAATAATTTTAATAACATAATTTATCGACATTTCGAGCACAGCATCGTATCCGGGACGGTTTTTGGAATAAGACATTTTGTTTTTGGCGTATCGCTGCGGGATGATAAAAAATTATTCGATAAATTTGAAAATCTCAATATTGATATGTTAGAAGGCGAACTCGAAGCGGCAGCGGAAATTTTAAAATATCTCGATGGCGAGCGCAAAATTTTTTCTGTAATACCGAAAGTATTGTGGGGAACCCCTTTTCAGAAGCGCGTCTGGTGCGAGACAAAAAATATTCCATACAGCAGCACGATAACATATTCCGAACTCGCGCATAGATGCGGAAATTTTTCTGCGGTTCGTGCTATCGGGATGGCGCTCGGCGCAAATCCAATTCCGATAATAATTCCCTGCCACAGAGTGCTGCGCAGCGACGGAGAATTAGGCGGTTTTTCCGCCGGAATCGAAATTAAAAAAAGGTTGCTCGAACTCGAAAAATTTTAAACTATAATATTATGCACACAATTAAATCTATGGTGTTGTCGATGCGTCCGCTGCAATGGGTGAAAAACCTGTTCGTGTTCGCCGGACTTATATTTTCGCAGGAATTTTTAAATCCCGAGAAATTCTTGCTATCTATCGAGGCATTTATAATATTCTGCCTGCTCGCAAGCGGTGTATATCTATTCAACGATATAATCGACCTTCCCGCCGATAAATTGCATCCCGTAAAGAAAAATCGCCCGCTGCCGAGCGGACAAATCCCGATATGGTTCGCCGCATTGCTGTCCGTTGTTTTGATTGCCGCCGGATTATTCTGGTCGATGAAACTTGACACGGGTTTGTTTTTGGTCGGTGCGACATATATCGTGCTGCAAATATTATATACATTCGCCTTGAAAAAACTCGTCATAGTAGATATAATCGTAGTGGCAACAGGATTTTTGCTGCGAGCCGCCGCCGGCGCTGTGGTTCTCGGCGTGGAAATATCGTCCTGGTTGCTTCTATGCACCAGTTTGCTCGCTCTGTTTATGGTTACCGCAAAAAGAAGACAGGAACTTTTCCGAATCGAAGCGAAGGACACGCCGCCGACGCGAAAAGTTATGCAGGAATATACTCTCCCGTTTCTCGATGAAATACTCGCAATTCAAGGATATGGCGCAGTTTTAACCTATGCCATATACATTTTCGACCCGAGCACTTCCGCTCGCTTCGGAACAAAATATCTCGGGCTAACACTACCATTCGTGATTTATGGAATTTTCCGCTACCTATTCCTCGTCAAAGTCGAAGGGCGAGGCGAATCGCCAGAAAAACTCGTCATCTCCGACCCGATATTTCTAATAAACTTGCTATTGTGGATTGCAACTGTTATAATTATTATATATTTCAGATGAAATCGAGCGGGAGAATGACAGTGAGGATTTTTCTTTATTTTGCAGGAAACATAAATAACAATTTTTTGGAGGAAATAGTATATGAAAGAATATACAATTATAG
>JALTEE010000441.1 GCA_027007865.1 bacterium | reverse complement strand
ATCTCATATTTAAATTTACAATTTCCTTGCTTCTTTTGTTGGAAATAATTTTATTTCCATCCGATATCAAACAAAAAAAAGGGGCAGCAGTTATGAAACTTCTCGAATATCAGGCAAAGGAGATTTTGAAGCGCTACGATGCAAGAATACAGTTGGGCGAGGTCGCTTCTACCGCTGACGAAGCGGAACAGATAGCGCGCGAGTTCGATAGCACGGTTGTTGTTAAAGCGCAAGTCGCTGTCGGCGGCAGAGGCAAAGCAGGCGGTATCAAACTGGCGCATACTCCCGAAGAAGCACGAGAAAAAGCAGAAAAAATATTGGGAATGCAAATCAAAGGATTGACCGTTAAAAAAGTGCTCGTGGCAAAAGCAGTGGACATTGCGGATGAAGCGTATGTGGGAATTATCCTCGATAGGAAATCGAAAAAAATCGTGATGATGGTTTCGCCCGAAGGGGGAATAGATATCGAAGAAGTTGCGAAAAAGACACCTGAGAAGATTTATAAGGCGTATATCGACCCGTTTGTCGGTCTGCGACCATACACTGCGCAATATTTGGTTCGCAAATTATACGATGACCCCGAACTTATTAAGCGTGGGATACTTAAAGCGATGAAACTTTACAATACATTCATCGGCGTGGATGCGCAACTCGTCGAAGTCAATCCATTGGTGATTACAACGGACAAAGATATGGTCTGCGTCGATGCGAAGATAATTTTGGACGACAGCGCACTGTTTCGCCATCCTGAATTCGAACACTGGCGCGACCCCGATGAATATTCTCGTGAAGAACTCGAAGCAAAAGCCGCAGGCTTGTCATTTGTTAAATTGAGCGGCGATATCGGATGCGTCGTCAACGGCGCAGGACTCGCTATGGCAACGATGGATTTAATCAAATACTACGGTGGCGACCCCGCGAATTTCCTCGATGTGGGCGGCTCCTCGAACCCGCAAAAAGTTGTGAAAGCGCTCGATATAATCACGAGAGAAGAAGGCGTAAAAGTCATACTATTTAATATATTCGGTGGCATCACAAGATGCAACGACATCGCAAATGGTCTCGTTGCCGCTATCGAACAGTTCGAGCCTAAAATACCGATTATAGCGAGGCTCACCGGAACAAATCAGGACGAAGGCAGGGAAATATTGAAACAGGCGAAAATTCCCGTTTTTTCGTCTATGGACGAAGTCGTGAAAAAAGCGGTAGAACTTGCACAATAGTTAAGAGAAAAAATGTCTCAAAATGAAAGAGAAGAGAAATTCGAGCGGTTGAAGCATTTACTGGAACAGAGTGGATTGCATTACTTTGCCGATGGCGATAAGGAAGTGTGCCTCATCCGTTTCAGCGACCTGAAATATGCCGATTACGATACGGTTTTCGTAACGCTTCAAGGTTCTGGCGATGACATAATTGTCGCAACGCTAACAATTCTCGATGGCGAGAAAGAATATCATTATTCGCCCGCGATACTCGAAGAATGTATGAAATTCAATAAAAATGTGGGGCTCTTGAAGGCGCAATACGACGAGCGATACGGTGATATAGATGTCAGTTACGAAACCTGGCTCGCAACATTACCCGAGCATTTCAATACGGGAATTCAA
>JALTEE010000440.1 GCA_027007865.1 bacterium | reverse complement strand
AGATAGAGGTTGCGATAGATGGAATTTAATGAAAAATGTTTTATCAAATAATTTAGCAATTGCAACTAGTAGGAAATTTCCGAGAACAAAAAATTTTAGTTCTTTAGTTTCAAATTGTATAAGTGATATTCATCTTTCATCAGATCAAACTTACCTTTTCCCCCTCTACCTCTATCCCGATGAAGGCGAAAGAGGATTTTTGGATGAGGACACAAAAGAAAAAGTGCCGAACATAGCGGGTGAAATTTTCGAGAAACTGCAAAATGCCTACGGGCAAAAGCCCACGCCCGAGCAAATACTATACTACATCTACGCGGTGTTCTACAGCAATATTTACAGGGAAAAATATGCGGAGTTTTTGAAGATAGATTTTCCGCGCGTGCCGTTTGCCGCCGATTACGAAATTTTTGTTCGGATGGCGGAGTATGGTGAAAAACTTGTGGGGTTGCACCTTTTAAAAAGCCCGCTTCTCGATAAGCCTGTGGCGCAATTCCACGGCGGTGGCGACAACAACAGAATAGAGAAGGTCAAATACGACAGCGAGCAGGAAAGAATCTATATAAACGGCGATAAGTATTTCGCGAAAGTTCCGCAGGATGTGTGGGAATACTACATCGGGGGTTATCAGGTGCTGCGGAAATATCTCAAAGACCGCAAGGGGAGGGAAATGGACGATGCCCCCAAATACTGCCGAATAATAACCGCACTCGCAAAAACAGTCGCAATTCAGAAAGAGATAGATGAAATCTATCCCGATGTGGAAAAAGAACTTATTCAATTTAAAAAGGCGTAGTAATAATCAAGAAACCACATAACAAAAGTATCAACCTGACAAAAAACGCTGCCGGCTTTTCTGTAAATTTGACAAATTGTGCAAGCGTTTTTTGGAGGTTATACTGAGCGTTCGCGGGCAGCTACGCGACCAGCGAACATCGCTGAACCGCAGCGACATTATCCTCACCACTCCATTTCCTTCCTTCGCATTTCCTTTTGAAACAGCAAAGTTGTTGAAATTCGATGACAACGCCCGACTTTCGACAGAGAATCTCGGATTTTCACATAAAATCTTTGACTTTGGACATAAAATCTTATAGTTTCGACAATGATTTTTCCATTTTAATGGGGGAACTTCGACTTTTGACAATCGAGAAAATGAATAAAAGCGAAAAAATACTCATAATCGATGACGACCCCGCTCAGTGCGATACATTGAGCGAAGTTCTTTCATCGCTCGGAGAAATCGTTATCGCATACGACGGCGCATCTGCCATCGAAATCGCGCGTAAAAACTCTTTTGCACTCGTGATAACCGACCTCGTTCTGCCCGGCGAAATCGACGGACTTGCTCTACTGCGATATTTCAGCGAGAACATTCCCGATACTTCGATAATTCTCATCACGGGCTATGCAACGGTGGAAACAGCGCTCACAGCAATGAAATCGGGTGCATACGATTATCTGACGAAGCCTGTGGATATTCGTCGCCTTCGAGCGATAGCGCAAAAAGCGCTGGAAAGATACCACATTTCCGCCGATAGACGCAGACTGCTCGGCGCGATAAAAGGCGAAACATCTCTCGGCAAAATGGTTGGCAATTCCGCCGCTATGCGCGATGTA
>JALTEE010000439.1 GCA_027007865.1 bacterium | reverse complement strand
GTATTATATTTACAGATCAAAAGAGAGTCAATATTTCATATCATGAAGATGCATTACGTTTTAAACTTTGGTTTAACCGCCTTGTCAAAGGTAAGGAAAAAAACATGAAAAAAGTACATAATACAATTGATCATGTACTTCAGTCATATTCAGCTGAGCTTGCCAATACCGAAAAAGCAATACAGTATCGAACCTACACGGACAAACAGTTATACAAGGTGAAAACATTTTATAGGAACTATAATCAAAAAATAGCAGAAACTTTTTTCCCTGACAGGGGAAAACCACTTTTTGCCGATACGGTGTATACGGAGATACCAAAACCGTATCCTGGGTTGACCAGAGAAAAGATTATTGAAATAGGCCACTATATTGAACGGCAGGCACCAGACAGCTTTTTGGTGTTACAAAACCTTGTAAGGGAGAACAGTATGTCTTCAGACAAGATGAAGGTTGAAGCAGCAAAAAAACTTTCACCATTGGCAAGTCTATCGCCAAATAAAGTCAAAAAGGAAAAATATTGTGCTACGATTATTAAAGCTACGTAAAGAGGGAAACAATATTTCTATCAATGCTTTTAGCGAAGAGGAGTACCTGAAGGCCAATCCCGATATTCAGGAAGCAGTATCGAGAGGACAATTCAAAAGGGGGACTGAGCATCTTGAAAAATACGGGCTCGGAGAGATAGAAAATGGACAACGAAAATTTCATCCGGATTTTAAAGCATATCATGAGGAAGAATACCTGACTCATTTTACAGATGTGAAAGCGTTGATAGCGGGAGGAGTATTTCAATCTGCTTTTGAACATTTCTGCCAACAGGGATATGCAGACATTATTTCCGGTACAAAAGACTGGCCAAAAGATGAAGCGGTGAGGGAAGTTGCTTCTGCACAAGGTACAGCGCAAGATATTTACGGCTATATAGAGCGAATAAAGGGACGGACCATTGAAGGATGGGCTGGATCTGCAGAGAAAAAAAAGGCTATAGTATCTATATTTGTCAATGGACTTAAAGCCGTTTCGGCCATACCTGATATTGAACGGCAGGATGTAAGTTCTATAGATACCTATCGGTATTGTCATGGTTTTTTGGTAGAGCTTTCTATGGATTTTATTGCAGATCTGTTCAAAAAATCAGTACTGGAGCAAGATAGACTGACTATTGAAATGCAGATAAACAACCAATTCCTCAATCGTCAGTTTGAGTTTTCTACCGATACATGGGCGGCAGAGTTGGCAAAAGAAGCTTCCGGTAATAATTTTCTCTACTATCTCCCTCTTATCGGATATGGGATCGAACGCTATTTTTCATTTGAAACGCTTATTGAAGCACTTCAAAATCTTGAACAATATGGACTTGACAAAGTACTTGCTTCTGAAAAAGGAAAGCTTGTCGATGCGCTTTTGGAAAGACAAAAAATTGATGAAAAAGATGAAAAAGAACTTGTTTCCTATCTGTATATACACCAGGATGTTCTTTTTGATGTGGCAAATAAACTATATGAAAAACAAAATAGCCGATTGCTTGCTATAGTAAACCGCATACTCAATACGATGAATCCGCTTGATGCCTGGCAGATTGTTCAAAACAGCGCTGTGGGACAGAACAATATTTTTTCTACCGCAATACTGGAAGAAAAACTCAAAGAAGAAAGGCTTATCGCTTACCTTTCCGGCCACCCTGATGAAATTATGCGGCAGTGGCAACAGTTTGACTGGGAAGAGAAAAAAGAAAAAGCGGTTTCTTTTATGAGTTTACTACTGTTTTTGCAGGAGTTTGACCAGTTGGCATCTTTGGATATTACACTTTTGGAAATTTCAGGCATGGTAGAGAAAAATGATATAACAGATATTGTCTCTTTGCAGGAGGAACTTTTTGGTACTAATGCTTTATGGGAAGGTTTGCTGGTAACAGTGTATTTTATGTCTCATGGGCTTAGTAAAGAACTCTTTATAACGCTTGGGGAAAACCTGTTTGGCCAGTTGGGTAAATTTGATTATCTCAATACATCTGTATCGCATTGGATTGTTTCAAAGCTGATCGGGTATGATATAGGTGGCGGGACACTGGACAGTATGATGCAAAAGCTGCATGAACTGTTTGCGGAACATACTTTGTGGAGTGATGCCTTTGTCAAAAAAATAAATCTACTTCATTTGAACAGGCTGCTGCAGACAAAGGATACCCGTTTTTTTAAAATGTATCGTTTCTATATGAAATACTACCTCCTTGATAGAGAATTCATGTTAAACATACATTCTATCAATAGCAGGTATATTGATCAAGACTCTGTTTTATGGCTGAGGAATGTTGAAAATGAACGTCAAAAAGCGATTCAATTGCTTGCACAGAGTGCACAAACAGACAAACTGATCAGTATTTTAAATACTTTGGAGTATCTTTCTCGTGAAATAGTCAAAAAGGTTAAGTTTGAAATATACAGCAATACGCTGAATCTTGAAACTAAGCAGCATATAATCGAGCATGCAGCATACGGCATGTTTCAGACAGGAGGAGCATATGACAAACTCATGGCATCGTCAAAACTTGATGATACCGTGCAGTATGAGTACTTTGAATCTGTCTTTGTGAAACAGACAGCCAAAGAATATGTAGAAAGTAAAAACAATGACTGGTACAGAAGGGCACTGCTTTCAAGAATACGCCCGGAAGAAGAACGTAGTATATTTACGGAAGAACTTTACCGGTATATTACCGAGGAAACAGAAGCAAATAATGAACAGATACGTCTGATGCGTCTTTTGCTCAGCGAACTGCTGTTGTTGAACGAGAATGGTTTCTCAGAAAGAGACTTTAGCTTTCTGCATAAAAATTATAATGAACTTGCAGATGAGTTGATACGCATCAATAATAATATTACAATGCATACGCAGTTATGTCAGTACTATCTTAACCTTATGCATACGTCTGTTTTAGAGAATGAGACTATAGATTATAACGATTTCATGATGGAGAATTTCTTTTTTGAAACAAAAGACCAGTTACGGGAAATCCTGAAAATAAAAAGCGGTCAAAACATTACATTGGATGCAGCCAAAAAATATATGCGACAGGCTATGGTTTATCCGTATACGCTTGTGATGGTCTATAGTTGTCAGGCCTATAGGGGTACGAGACAAAAAGCCATTAGAGAAACCTGGTATCAACGTACCCAGGAATTAGGTATAGACTGTGTATTTGTGGTGGGGGGGAGTGATACTTCCAGGATGGATGGTGACATGATGTATCTTGCCGTTGAAGATACTTACGAAAAACTTCCCCAAAAATCTATTGAAATGTTCCGTTTTGCCTGTGAACACTTTTCTTATGAACGTTTTTTAAAGATAGATGATGACTGTTTCCTGAATGTAGATGCTTATTTTAGTGATGATGTACTTTTTAGAGCAGATTATTATGGGAGACTAACATCTCGTCCTATTGGGGGTACAAATAGAGTATGGCACCAGCAGAAGTCTTTATCTGATGAGGCAAAACAGGCTATTGATTTATCTCCTGAACCAAGTGATTATGCTGATGGAAGTACCGGATATGCACTGAGTCGGGCTGCGTGTAAAGAACTGATTGATGCTTATAAGGATATAGCTAATAAACAGCTGTTTATTAGTTCTTTTCTGGAAGATAAACTGGTTGGTGATTTGTTGGCAACTAAAAATATTAAAGTAAACATATTAAACTTTACTTCACTGGTATATAGAAAAATCAATGAAAAAAAAGAAGCTACCTTTTGGGAGTATAATGTATTACCAGGGCAAAAAAATAGAGTCAAGGTACTACATTGTGAGACAAAAGATGTTTTACAAAGTACCTGGGATAATTATTTTTCACAGTACAAACATACAGACCAACGTTATTTTTCCAATACATTGATAAAACATTTTTTCTCTTTTGGTAATAATGAACAGCCATTTATTGAAGAGATTAGCGTAAGGTATGAAAAATTGCGTCATGCTACACATATTGCTGTCATAGTTTGTAAAAATGAGTTTGATTATTTGGAGGGCTTGCTGGAACATCATAGAAATATCGGTATTGAACATTTTATTTATATTGATAATGGATCAGCAGATGATAGTATCGAATTTATGCAACAACAATCAGACGTATCCGTTTTTATTAGTACCCAGCTTTATAAAAACTCTCGTTTTGGAGTAAACTGGATGGAAGCAGCCTTAACTAACTTTTGTATAGGAAAGTGGATTTTGGTGATTGATGCTGATGAATTGTTTGTATATGATGACTTTGAAAATAAAAATATAAGTGTGTTGACTGATTATGCAGAGGAATATGGATATGATTCTTTTCTTGCTCCAATGATCGATATGTATAGTAAAAATAAATTATCAGATACAGATATTGACAGTACTCTGCCGTATGAAGTATGCAATTATTTTGATGAAATTTCAACGATGAGTATTCAGAAAAAAGAGAAATATGGACCTTTCTCTAATTCAGTAGTATATTCAGGAGGGCTTAGAGCACGTGTTTTTGGACGTTATAATAAAGCCCCAACATATTCATATTTAAACCAAAAGTATTGCCTTTTTAAATATAATCCTATGCATAAGTTTATAGAAGGTATTCACTTTATGGGCAACAACCGTCCTGCCCCTATACGTGCAGCACTTCTACACTTTAAATACCATGCACGTTTTTATGAAAAAGTACAGGAACAGATACTTGGCGGGCAGCATTGGAATGGTTCCCAGGAATATAAGCGCTACCTGAGTAAACTTGAAACTACCCCAGATCTATCTCTATACGATGAAAATGTCTCTGTCAAATATGAAAATTCAAACTCTTTGGTGGAAGCCGGTTATATGGATAGAATAGAATGAATATGATAATACCCGCAATAGCGGTACTGCTGTTAGATAGCAGTGGGCAGGGCAGGGCGCTTAAAATGGTTCCTGAAGTTACAGTTGAAAAACCATATAGAGCAAGTGTAAAGAATACAAGCTCTCAAGTGAAGCAGAAAAACAGTACCCTCATAGGGACAAATGCCTTGTATTGGGTAGAAACAGATGCACTTCGCCGTCAACCCGGATATATAAAATCTTTAAAAAAACTTCATATTCAGACGATGCGTTTCCCCGGAGGGGAAGTAGCAGACAATTATGACTGGCGTACCAATACACTGAATGATCCAAATCGTTGGCCCACTTCAAAAAAACCTTCTGATGCTAAGAACAGAATGGATTTTGATGAGTTTATGCAGTTACAGAAAGAGTTGGGTTCTCAGCCGCTTATTGTGGTAAATCTTGAAAACGGATTTGTAACAGGCAACCTTGAAGAAGCAGCCAATAGTGCTGCAGAGTGGGTAAGGTATGCCAATATAGAGAAAAAATATGGTGTGAAATATTGGGAGATCGGAAACGAATCATATCTTATGCAAACCAGGTATCCTTTAACTGCGGAGGAATATGCGCATGCCTTCAATCTGTTTGCAAAAAAAATGAAAGCAGTAGATCCTACAATTAAAATTGGTGCAAATGGGCCTTTCGGGATCAATGCTGTAACATTATTAGATAAGCTTAACGCTAAAAACCAACAAAGAGTACGTCAAATACGTTATGGTGAAAAAAGATATCAAGTAGCTATTGAATTACTTCAGAATCAAAAGAGAATACCGCCTATTAAATGGTGGCATAAGATTATTGGAAAATGCAAAAACACTATAGATTTTATAGCACTACATTATTATCCCCATAAA
>JALTEE010000438.1 GCA_027007865.1 bacterium | reverse complement strand
GGGAAAGGTCGTGTAATTTGGGAAAAGAAGAAAAGCATAAATTGGAAGAACTCCCGCTGTTAATTGTAAAAAATATGCATCTTGCCCTTCAGCGAATGGAAATGTATGGTATTGAGCATTCAGTTTCTCGGAAAAGTATAAAAATTGCTATCAAACTTGTTCACGAACTTTTTGAACATGCACCCAGTTTTACTCTCAGCAGATTAGGCGATGCGATGCTCTTCGATAAAATTCCACTCGAAAAAACTTATTTTACTCAACGCTTCGTGAACGATTTCGAGGATTTCGGAATACACAGTATTACATTTCATAGGAAAATGACCGATGAGGAATTTCTCGCATTCTTAAAATTTCTTGTCCGAACACCCGGCAGAAAGCTCGAAAGATACGATATCGATGAATATTTAGATGAATTGAGAGTAACTAGCATCGAAGTTGATAGGGTCAAGTATGTAGCGGTTACGGGAGATGTCGATGAAAATGCAGAATCGGAGAAAATGCTGAAAGATATTTTATCACGCCATCCGGATGTAATCGAACGGTTGATGGGGAAAGTAGCAGAATCGGGAGAAATGAACGAAGATTTAATAGAGCAATTTATGAGTGGCGTAACGCTCGACACAGAACAATACGATACTGTCTCGATAATAAATGCGCTCGTCAAACAATCCGGGCTGCTGGAAAAGTCGGATGATGAGCTATCAAGCACAGATAAGGATTTGAAAAGACTGTTCAATACGATTCAGGAGAAATTGACAGAGGAGACGAAAAAGGAATTATTAGGCAAAGTCGAAAAGATTACGGATGAAATAACCACCAAGCACGATACTACATCCGAATTGCTCGAAAAGGAATTTACGCTGACAGAACTTTCCTGGATGCAATCGGTGAACGAACTATTTCAGCAGGCTATGCAGAATGAATGGAATCCACAAATCGAGCAGCAGTTCAGGTCCTCTCTCGAGAAATTATTTGCTCGCGGCGAACCCGATAAAGCAATTGCTATTTCTGAACAATTATTCGACCTGTATGATTCCACAGGTGAATATTGGGTTGTCGATGCGATGAAAAGTGTTATTGAGGAAGCATATAATAGCGGCGATGATAGTATGGCATTGGCACTTCTCGGAGATGTGCTCGATAAAAAAGAACACTCCGATTCCGATGTTCCCCGTTTTGGCGTTATCACCGCTGCATTGGTTTTTTTCTCGTCGTTGCTTTTGGCTTCTCGAAAATATTCCGCAATATATCGAATACTTATGGTATATGATAAATTGATTGGCGAGAACCCGTCGATATCCGTTATAAACGATTTTGAAACTTTTATTGTGGGATTGTCCTCTCCTGAAAATGTGCAACATCTTTTATCGTCGGTAAGCGGAGAATTATCATCTTTCGATTTGCAATTGCAGGAAATTATCGAAAAAATGGACGGTGAGGTTTTAGCCTCGATAATAATCGACGAACTCGGTTCGAGAAAGCCTTCGTTCGTTGCGATTGCTGCAAATATTTTGCAAATGCATGCTCTTGTGGCAAAAGAAAGCATCGAAAAATATGTGGAAAGTATGCAAAAACTCCAGCGGAGCGACAGCGGATACATAATGAATTCCGAGCAGTTGCGGAGAACATTAAGCGTTTTCTCACTGGCTTATAGATTGGACAAAGATTTTGCACTGCCGCTTATTATAAAAGCAACAAATGATAAGGATATTCGCGTAAAGAAACATCTATTTTTCCTGCTTATGTATTATCCCAGCGAACAGGTGGGAGATATTATAGAGGCGCTTTTTCTCGAATCGAGCAATGAATTTAGAAGCGAAGTAATAGAAAATATTGTGTCGAAGAATAATCCCGTGAAAGATTACTATCTGCGCGAACTTTTCCTGCATTTTCCAAAGTTGCGAATAGCAATCTTGCGCATAATCGGCAACTTCAAAAGCAATTATGTTAAAAAGTTTCTATCCGATATACTCGAGCAATGGGTAATTTATATCGACCCGCTGCCCGAACCTGCATTTCGGAAAATGCTAAAAATTCTTATAAAAGATTTTTCAAGTTTCTCCGACAACCACGAGGTTCGAAAAGCGCTGAAAAGATTTCGCACAGAATGGAAAACTGAAGGTATCGTAAAAGAATCGTTTTCTATATTTTCACGCAAGAAAGATGAAATAATGGAAGCCGTCGATGAGGTGCTTCAAAAATGATACGAATAGCGGTGTCAGCAGGCGACCCAGCAGGTATCGGCGCCGAAATTATTGCAAAATCTTTGTGCAAATATCATCCACCGAATATAAAATATTCCGTCTTCGGTGCAATGCTGCCGTTTAAAATTCTATCACAAAAATTTTTATGGGCAAGAAAGTTTTTAAAACTCGTTGAAAATGGAACTATCGAATTTCGTGAAGTTGCGAAAATGAGCGAAATCGAATGGGGAAAAATCGATGCCGAATGCGGAAATATCGCATTTAAGGCGATTGTGGCAGCGGCACAGTTCGCAAAGAATGGCGATGCCGATGCGATTCTTACAGCGCCGATTTCAAAAAAAGCGATGCAACTCGCGGGACATAATTATCCCGGTCATACGGAGATTTTAGCAGAAATATTCAAAAGCGATGTAACAATGATGTTGTTCGCGCGGAAATTTCGTGTTTCGCTTGCGACAACGCACATTCCGCTGCGCTATGTGGCGGATGCGCTCGATGCGAAAATGCTTTTCGACCATATTTCGAGAACCGACGATGCACTTAAAAATTGGTTCGGCATCGAAAATCCGAAAATCGCAGTTCTCGCACTCAATCCTCACGCAGGCGAGGGCGGAAAAATAGGGGAGGAGGAGCAAATTATTTCAGCCGCAATAGAATCCGCAAGTGAAGCTGGAATGGATGTTATCGGTCCGCTCGTTCCCGATGTCGCGTTTCTGCCGAAGATGCGCAGAAAATTCGATGCATATCTGGCAATGTATCACGACCAGGGACTGATTCCATTGAAGACGCTGGGATTTAATAGGGGAGTGAACATCACGCTCGGACTGCCGCTTCCGCGAACGAGTCCCGACCACGGAACAGCATTCGACATCGCGGGTTCTGGCATTGCCAGTCCGCTCAGTTTTATATATGCGATGCGAAGCGCTGTAAAAATTGCCCGAAATTTAGAATCCTGACAATCATAATCTTCTCTTTCATTCTTTGCTCAGAACGATGAGTAATCAGGTTATTCCCGTTTCCCCACAACCGAAACTGTAGGTTGTGTGCTATTTGTTTTCTGGATTTATCCGCTCTAAGTCTTCGGTTTTAATCTTCGCATCTGTTTTTTTTGCATCTCGCTTTTCTTTTAGTTTACGAGCCTCACGAGCCTCGGGGGTCTGGTCAGGAGGACATTCTGTAGAAAGTGGATGTTCGCGGTAGAAAAGCGGGTCATTTTTGTCTCGAAAACCGAGCCATTCAGGATAAATCGAGCGAAATGTCTGATTGCCATAGTCATTCGCAAGATATTTTGTCTGAATTGTAGGTTCCGTTTTCCGTCCGATTGCTATCCAAGAGAAACGAACATCGCTATTGCCACCGTTATTCTCCACGATAGTGAAACCGTTCGCATCGATTTCAGATATATATATGCCATTGCAATTGCCCATCGGTGTTGCTGTAACTGTTATAGGTCTTTCCGAGTCAACAAGTTTTTTGAAATCATCATCGAACTCAACTCTTGCTGTCCCGCTTGAAAGAGATGAAACACCGTCTGCGTATATCTTTTGTTCAGTAGAAGTCATTGAATATGTAGGGATTGATTCCGATTCGCCATCAACTTTGTTCAGTTGTATGTATGCTGAATTAGTCATTACATTGCCTTCGAAATAGGCGGCGCTGTTGGATTCGTTGCTGGAACTTACATACAATCCAAGTTCTTCGCCAAGAAAAACCCCACCATATTTTGAGCCTGATGCTGAAACACCAACCGCACCCGTTGCCAAAAGCCCGACTCCCAATGAAGTCTCCCCTCCTTCCTCCATCGGAGCAGAACGCATAAGACCATAATCAGTATTGCTGCCTTCAGCATACATACCCCACTTGCCCCTACCATAAACACCCGTTCCACCCGTTGCATCGTTATCATAATCACCCATTCCAATTACGCCTGCACCGGTATAAAGATAATAATAATCTCCATTGTCAGTTTTCCCATAAACTCCACAGGCAAGGCTGTCTGTATCATCGCCAGAACCAGAAGGATAATATTCATAGCCATAGATAGATTGAGTATATTCAGCTCCAGAGGAACAAGATTTGTAACCATGAATTGCGTCGCCGCTGCCGTAAACAAACGCATACACCCCATCAGCTGAAGACGATGAACTACCTACATAAGCCTCAACAGCCGCAGCACCACTCGTTCCATACAAATTAAAATACCCTCCATACCAGCCCCCGCTGGCATAAACACCGTATCCGAAATCGTTATCATTGTTAGCAACAAAATAACCTCCATAACCATCAGATGAGCCAGAATAGGAATTAATACCATACACTGCTCTGCCGAAGGAAGACGGTTCGACAACATGCAATTTATAGCTTGGGCTCGTCGTCCCGATGCCGACATTGCCATTCCGATAGATTGCAAAACGATATGCGCCGGCAGTATTATCGTAGATAGAGAAACCGCCGCTGTCGGCATCTGCGCCCGTGAGCTGACCAACAATAAAATCATATCTGTGAGGATTCGAGCCTTGTCCCTCGATCTTCAAACCTCTCCAGCCGTTTTCAATTCTAACTGTTCCATTGATGTCGAGTTTATCAGTTGGCGATGCCGTTCCGATGCCGACATTTCCAACATCGGTTATTACAAAATCATTGTCTGACTCTATACTATAATCGTCGTTCATTCTTCCAATAATAAAATATTGATTTGAGGCTCTGATAAACCTATTTTTCTGATTTGAGGCCGCATTGCTATCTTGAAATAGAATATGAACATCTGTTGCATTAGAGATAGGGTCGCTAATTGTTAGAAGTTTTCCTGGTGATGTCGTCCCTATGCCGACATTCGTGCCATCATCATATATTATTGTTGAGTTCGTGAGTGTATTTGCATCGCTCCATTTGGCAACATAATTGGCGCTTCCACTACCATCAGTTAGTGAAGAACCCCACACCCGAGAATCTATCGTTCTCGTTTGAAGAACTCCCGAACTATGAGTTACAACAGTGTTGGTTGCACCAGCAGCAAGAGATTGAATGCGCACAGCACCATTTACATCAAGTTTGTAAGAAGGGCTTGTCGTTCCTATGCCGACATTACCGTTTTGCATAAAAGCCATATGAGTAGTCCAGGTTATGTCATCTCCAGCGGTACCACTTCCCGCAAACTTGAACTCCATGTAGGGGTCTCCAGCAACTGTGACATCCCACATCCACGCGGGTTCACTAGAAACAAGATATTTGTTCGTTGTGGAAAGAGTAGTTGAGTTCCAGTAATGCTGTATTCTGCCTGAGCCATCCTGCGTTGAAATAATATAGTCGGATGTTGGACCGGGCATCCGTATTTTCTCTTCATTGCTGGTATAACCTGTGCCGTGCGGTGTATTTCCACCATCTCCTCTTACCATAAGTGCGCCATTTACATCAAGTTTGTCATTAGGGCTTGTAGTTCCGATGCCAACATTGCCACCACTTAAAATGGATACTAATTCTGTTCCGTCATTATTGTTTATTCCAAGACGATAGCCAGGAACTACACCATCCCCAGCAAATGATGTG
>JALTEE010000437.1 GCA_027007865.1 bacterium | reverse complement strand
ATGTTAAATAAGTGACCAGCAGTTCGTATGCAAAGCACAGCATCACAACTTATTTGGCAAGTGTTTTTTTATTTTGCATAAACGGGATTGAACTTTAAACTAAAAAGGAGGCATTATGGCGGAGAAATTTTTAAACTACATCGCTGGGAAATGGGTGGAACCATCTACTGGTGAATGGTATGAAAATCGCAATCCTGCGAACTGGGACGAAGTAATCGGACTTTTCCCGCGCTCCAATGCGGAAGATGTCAACCGTGCTGTTGCAGCGGCAAAAGAAGCGTATAAAAAATGGCGTCTCGTTCCTGCTCCGCAGCGAGGAGTTATAATGCAGCGCATCGGAGAATTGCTCGTCGAACACAAGGAAGATGTCGCCCGCGATATGACTCGCGAAATGGGAAAAGTTATTCTCGAAACACGCGGCGATACGCAGGAGGCAATCGATACGGCATTTTACGGCGCTGGCGAATCGCGAAGGCTGTTCGCTCCTTTTGTGCCATCAGAACTGCCGAACAAATTTGCATTTACGATGCGCGTTCCGCTTGGCGTGGCGGGACTTATTACGCCGTGGAATTTCCCATCTGCGATACCCGCGTGGAAAATGTTCCCTGCAATCGTTTCGGGAAACACTGTGGTGATAAAGCCTGCGACCGATACACCATACACGGTTCTCAAATTGGCACAAATTATGGAAGATGCAGGACTGCCACCAGGAGTTGTCAATATCGTTTTTGGAAGTGGTAGCAAAGTCGGCATTCCAATCGTGGAACATCCCGACACGAGAGTTATCTCGTTCACGGGCTCTGTCGATGTGGGCAAGGACATTGCCGAGCGTGGCGGAAGATATTTGAAAAAGGTATCTCTTGAACTCGGCGGGAAAAATGCAGTTATGATTATGGACGATGCCAATCTCGAACTCGCACTAAACGGTGTTCTCTGGGGCGCATTCGGAACAACTGGTCAGCGATGCACCGCTACGAGCAGACTTATCGTTCACGAAGCGGTATATGATAAATTTCTCGATATGCTCGTAGAAGCGGCGAATGATTTGAAACTCGGCGATGGGCTCGACGAAACTGTCGATGTAGGACCGCTCATAAATCAAGGGCAATTGAACACCGTTCACAGTTATGTGGAAATCGGGAAATCCGAAGGCGCAAAATTGCTATGCGGTGGCGAACCTGCAAAAGAAGGTAGCCTCACAAAAGGATGGTTCTATAAACCTACCGTTTTCGGCGATGTTTCTCCCAATATGCGTATCTTTCAGGAGGAAATATTTGGTCCCGTTCTATCGGTGTCGAAATTCAAGACATTCGAAGAAGGTGCAGAAATGCTCAATAATTCTACATACGGACTGTCGAGCGCGATTTACACAGAAAATCTGCTCTATGCGATGCGCGCAGCGAGAGATTTCGAGGCGGGAATCACATATATCAACGCACCGACAATCGGAGCGGAATGTCATCTTCCATTCGGTGGCGTGAAAAATACGGGCAACGGGCACCGCGAAGGCGGGTGGACTGTATATGAAATCTTTACCGATTGGAAGACGATTTATGTCGATTTCTCGGGAAAATTGCAGCGCGCACAAATCGATGATTCTGAATAGTGTTGTGACGATATAATGGGCGAACACATAGGTTCGCCCATTATTTTTTAGTGTTGTGAATTTAGATGCGAGAAACACGGGAATGCAAACTAATAGAGAGGGATATAATGAACTGGAACAAAATAATAATATCATTGCTTGTTTTGAGTTCGATTGTTTTTGCGGCTGAAAAACATAAATTGGATTTATTCGTTATGTCGAAATGTCCTTATGGAACGAAGGCTGAAACCCAAATTTTTAATTTAGTCTCTCAACATCCTGAACTGACGCAAAAAATCGACATAGAAATCCATTACATATTGAATTACGATAAAAAATCCAATAATTTCACTTCGCTTCACGGGCAGAATGAGGTCGATGAGGACATTCGGCAAATGCTTATACATAAATATTATCCCGATAAATTCTGGTGCTACCTATCGAGTAAAAACAGCCATTTCGGCGATACACTGTGGACAGATGATGCGGAAATATGTGGAATCGGTGTAAAAAAGATAAATAAATATATGAAGAGGAAAGGTTACGATTTAGCGATTGAAGAGGCGCATTTGGCAGATAGTTTGAATGTTAATGCTTCACCGAGTATATTTTTAGATGGTGTAAAAATTCGAGATTGGATGGGGGATTTTCCGACTTTGTATAAAATTTTAAAAAATTCTCTTTCCAGTAATATTTCCTTGATGAAATGCCAGCAAGATGTCGAATGTCCACCGAAGGCGGGATATATAACTGTGTGTGCAAGTGGAAAATGCAATTATAGTAAAGCTCCTCTTGTAAAAGTCACGGTTATATCTCTCGATACGACAAAATACGGCAGTTCGCCGTTCGGTTTGGTAAATGTTTTGAAAGATGAAACGGGAAATTTAGAAGTAGCATATATTCCGTATGGCGATGAAAAATCTAAAGCTCTAATAAATAAAATAAGCAATAGTATAAATTCTGGTCAATTTCGTTCTTCGAGTTCTAATTTCTCTGTGTCAAAAGGGGATAAAAATCCGAAAATAAACTTCGATATTCTTCCTATATATATGGTTTCGCGAAAAATCAAGAAATATCCCGGATTTAAAAGGTTCAGTAAATATTTGATGGATTGTTTGTTAGATGGCGATAGTATATATGTTGTCGACCCCAATTCATATCCTATAAACGCTATGTTAGATAGACCCGCCCAAAATGGCAAAATCGATTTATTTGTTATGTCGAAATGCCCTTTCTCACGGGCACTGGAAGAAACTTTGCTCGCAAAAAACTTTGGCGATTTTAATATCGATAACATAACATTTAATTATGTTGTCGATTTTGATGAAAGGTCGGGCAAGTTCGACTCTTACCACGGAATAGGCGAATTGGCGGAAGACAAACGACAACTCATCATTCAAAAATATTATCCCGAAAAAATATGGGATTACATACATTGTTATAATACATCCAACAAGAGCGATAGTTGTATATCATCGGTGAATTTGACCCTCGACGATGTAAACAAAAAAATTCGCAAATACGCGGATTCGCTTCTTATAGCGGATGCCAAAATTTCCAAGAAATTAAATATACATTCGACTCCAACCGTATTTATAGATAATAGGTATATATTGAGCCGTTCTAAAGACATACAAAAGTTTTTCAAGATATTATTGAATTCCGGACAATGCGGAAGATGAGCCGGCAATGATAGATTAGTTATTTCGTATTTTTACAAAAATCCACAGGGGGAAACTAAATGAATTTCAATTTCACAGAAGACCAGCGACTTATTCGCGATATGGTTAGAGAATTTTCAGAGAAAGAACTTTTCGATTATGCCGCAGAAATAGATGCGGAAGCGAAATTCCCGAAGGATATTTTGAAAAAGATGTCGCAGCTCGGCTTGCTCGGACTGACTGTCCCCGAAAAATATTCGGGCGGAGAAATGGATAAATCGAGCATAATCCTTGCAGTGGAGGAGATAGCGAAGGGCTGTGCTTCCACAGCGATTATATTTACGGTGCATAATCTCGTATCCTATGCAATCGCCAAATTCGGCACCGAAGAGCAGCGCAAAAAATATCTTCCGAAAATGGCGACTGGCAAAATCTTCGGCGCTATGAGTTTGATGGAACCCGATAATATCGAATATGTAGTCGATTTAGACCTGACAGTGGCGAAAGATGGCGAACGATATGTTTTGAATGGCGAAAAGCGTCTCGTCGTCGGCGGAGATAATGCCGGTCTATATCTTGTGATGGCAAAGGATGAAAATAATTCGCCCTTCTTTTTCCTCATCGATAGCGGAACCGATGGAATGTCTATCGCAGAGCGGGAACAAACTGTCGGCATTCGCGGTGCGCAATGTGTAAAAATCGTTTTCAACAACTGTAATCTCACCGATAAAAATCTTCTCGGCTCCGAAAGCGAGCAGACAAAATATTTGAGCGATATTTTCGAACTCGGGAAAACGATGATTTCCGCATCCGCAGTCGGTATTTCGGAGCGAGCGCTGAAAATGGTTGCGGATTATGCATTTCAGCGGAAACAGTTTGAAAAGTTCATCGGCGAATTTCAGGGCTATCGATGGATGGTTGCACAGATGGACTGCGATATCGCATCGGCGCAGACATATCTGTATCGCGCAGCATTTTTGAAAGACAAAAACCTGCCTGCCGAACGAGAATGCGCAATTGCAAAAATTTTATCCTCGAAAACTGCCGTAGAAACCACAACAAATGCGATTCAACTGCACGGCGGCATCGGATATATGCGCGAATACCCGAACGAGCGAATGTTCCGCGATGCGAAAGCGATGGAGTTCGCATTCGGAAAGCCGCATTCCCAAAAAGATATTATCGCAAAAAAGATGTTGTGAACAAGGAGGATATTATGAAAAATGCGATAGTCAACAAGGGAGAATGCTCCCTTGTTGACAGCGTCCTGTGAATGAAACAATTCACGAATTGCCCTTACGAAACGGATTGTGTATGTAAAATAGAACAAGAATTCTGAAACCCGATACACAACCTCTTCTGGATTCCCAATCGAGTTGGGAATGACACTGCACCTCAATTGTCATTCTATCTCTCCTGATTGTCATTCCTACACCTCGTCTGTCATTCCCGTGAAAACGGGAATCCAGAAGGATGTGTGGGTGTGAAAATATACGATTTGCGGGAGAATGTTGTTTTCACGAATGCCGTAGGAGTGAGGTCGCCTCGCCCAATGCAAACGGGTGCGGAAACCGCGCCCCTACAAAACGGCGCCCGCACATTCATCTGGCAACCCAACAAATCAATATCATCGGGAATATATCTTGTGCGAGCGAGGACGGAAGATGGCGGGACGACGACGAAACAGATTGTGTATTTGAAATAGAATGGAAATCAGGAAACCCAATATACAACCCCCTCTGGATTCCCAATCAAGTTGGGAATGACACCGCAGCAGGTGTAGACCATCTTTGAGATGGACTACACCTAAACCAATCTGAGCGACCACAAGGAGCGTCATCGATGCACGGCGAAGCGCAAAGGTCGAGCGGAACGCTCGTTTTCTATCATAGCGTAGGCGTTGTGATTATGGATTGATTCTGCGCTTTCCGCCTCCACTTTGAAATATGTGATACGCTCGTCTTCGGTGAGTTTTTGCGCGACTGCTCGCACGACATCTTCGACAAAGCGTGGGTTATCGTATGCGGTTTCGGTGATATATTTTTCATCGGGTCGTTTCAGCATCGAATAGACGGGCGAACTCGCCGAATTTTCCGCATATTCGATTAATTCTTCCAGCCAAACGAATTTGCTGAATCGAGATTTAATCGTGATATTTGTTCGCTGATTGTGCGCGCCTCGCTCTGAAATTTCCTTCGAGCAGGGACAAACCGTCGATACGGGAACGATAACGCCGAGTTCAAACTCGAAATTTTCTCGCAGCCGCGATTCGAAAAATGCTGTGTATCCCATCAACGATGGCGAATTGCTAACGGGCGCATTTTTCATAATGAAATATGGAAACCGCATCGATAGGTGAGCGCACTGCGCCTGAAAAGTTCTTTTCATTTCGGCGAGCAGCGGGCGCAGTTCTTTATATGCGATTTCGCCGCGATACTTATTCAGCACTTCGATGAAGCGGCTCATATGCGTTCCGCGAAAATGTTTCGGCAAATCCACAAACATAGATATTTCCGC
>JALTEE010000436.1 GCA_027007865.1 bacterium | reverse complement strand
AATGGGTCCCATGGAACAACATATTCACCATGTGTTAGTACATGAACATTTCTGCCATCTTCTGTATTCCAGATATGGATATTCTTTTCAAACCCCCCTGTGGCAACCGATTTTCCATCCGGACTCAAATCTATTGATATATCCAGTTGAGGTGAGTAACCTGTAAAAGAGGTTATTTGTTTGCCGGTATTAATATTCCATAGCGTAATTTCCCTGCAGAGGTACTCTGCCCTGTCATCCTCTTCGAGATCTCTGTAGTCTGCTCTTTCTATTCCAACTGCAATCGTTTTACCATTCGGACTAAAAGCAATGCTTTTAACCCTTCCTAAGAATCCTTCTATAGATCCGATAAGTGCTGCATCTTTTACTCTGTGAAATATTACTGTTCTATCCGAATATCCGCCGCCGGATGCAAGCAGTTTATCATCAGGGCTAATAGCGACAGATGCTACTTTATAAAAGGGCAACCGCCTCGCATATCGTCCTAAACCGGGCATCGCATGCCCTGAGTATTCCTTCACAAGCGTTCCGTCGGAAGTTCTATAAACTGCAAGAGTTTCAGTATGAGTCCCGTATGCTACAGCATAGTATGTGCCATTTGATGAAACTGAGTCGTAGTTCTCATCCATCTTTCCTAAATGTATCCTGTTAATTCGGGCTACCTTATTATTCCGCAGGTTAATCAGGTAAGAATTAAAGGAATCAAAAAGCAATACCCTCCCATCAGGGAGAAAACGAAAATACCTATTACTGTGGGATCCAACTACACTATTAGGGAAAAAACGCCAGGCTACCACATGTTTTACCCATGAGGCAAAAGCATTTTTTTCACTGTAGTCTATGACAATAGCTCTTCCTTTATTTCCCTTTGCAAGAATACATTGTCCATCTCTGGAACTATCTATTCTCCAATCCGGTGCTTCTTCGCCGGACACTTCATATTTCCAGAATAGTTTGCCGTCTTCAACACGAAAAGCTCGCAGCACGGGATATTCCTGTACTGTTCTATATATAACAAACAGCATACTTCCGTCTGGCGAAAACCACAGTTTTTTGATTATATCGGAAGTGCTCGTTCGTCGCAGGATTTTCCCATCCGAAACCCGCCAGATAATTACTGACTTATCATCACTTGCAGAAGCAAGAAGTTTCCCATCGGGGCTGAATGCAAGATCTGTCACATTTCCAATATGGCCATTCTGCGTTACTATATGTGGTTTTTTATAAATCTCTGTTTCGGCTTCTTTTGTTATCCTTAGAGTAACAATAGGACTTTCTATATAACCTACAAAGAATGTTCTTACACATCTATTTTTTGTATTGATGCTCTCTGCTTTGTGTTTGTTTTCACGCTTATATATATCCATTTTTTTTGGAGAAAAAACTGATCCATATTCAAGATAAAGATGGTCCCTGACAACAACACATGTTACTTTGGCTCCTCTGGTTAATGCAGATACCATTAGTTCTTTATCGAAAGAGTACAGATAAGGAGGAATGCCCTCCGGAATTTTTGATTCATTGGATAGCTCTGCCATAACAGGTCTAAAAGTTATTTGTATTAATTTTTTTGCGCCTTTTGGAGTTGTTCCCTGTTTGTAGCTTCCGTAAATTGTGAACCCTTTTAGTG
>JALTEE010000435.1 GCA_027007865.1 bacterium | reverse complement strand
GTGGTTCCAATTGCTGCTTGCATTCGTGGAGTTCGCGAACTTCTTGAAAAATTTCATTTTGTTTACGAAACCCCATTTTGCAGAAATATCGGGAAATGTCTGCGATGAACTTTTCGTATTGCTCGACACTGAAATAGTTCTTGTAGATGTGAATTTATACCTCGTTGTCAGCGAAACATCTTTCGGCAATTTTGCGCCTGTCGATATGTTCAAAGTTTTTGTGAACATTTTACTCTCGCTGTTCGTTCCTGAATATTCCGAATAAGACGACACACCGGGGTCGTCTGAAAAACCAAACTGAAACATCTTTCCCGGTCGGGACTCCAAACTTGGCAGTTTATTTTGCTCATCCCAACTGAATGTGAGGCGCAAATTATTGAGTTTTTTAATAATCGATTTCGTCGTCGTCCACACTTGAGATTCTTCTTTTTCGGCGGATTGCGCTGCGGAAGCGCCTGTGGTATCACGCGAACTACTGGAACTTCTTCTCCCCCGCGAAGAACGACCACTTTCACCAAGAAGCGCACTCCAATTTAGCGTTAAATCAGATTTGAATGTTCGCCGTTGAACAACACTGCCAAATGTCCCCGCCGTGGGATTTTTTGTATTTTCCGAATAGTTCGCCATCAAATCGTATCGCTGTGAGAGAAATTTTAAAGATTTTGGAGACCAATTTATCCCATCATCTATTACTTTGTTGTTTCCCTTTCCAAAAATAGTTGGGGGACCAAAATGAAACCAATCGGGTGCGTGAATATCCCGTTCGAGGCTTAAATTGAAGTGAGTCGTAACCGTTTCGATAGGCTTATACTGGAGTTTCGTATCGTGGTTCAATGTCCGCGAGAATGTGGTTGTATGAGTTCCGTATTGTGTAGTTTTTTCGGTGATGTTTTCATATAATTTTGTATTAAAATATATCGATGATGGAACATATGAAATAGATAACGCTCCCCGACCCTTTCCTGTGCGTGATGAATCTATCGGTTCGCCACGAACAACCCACCGCGCACTTTCGATTTTTGGCGAAAGATTATATGTGTGCATTATCTGGTAGTTCGTTGAATTGTCCACAGGTGTCGTCGGCGATGTCGATTGCGAATTTTGATACGAATATGAAAGTTTATTCGGTATCACAAAAATTCCCATAGCGGGCGAAGGCTCTTCTGGTGCTATTCCCATACCCAAAAGAGAAAGATTCTTCTTCGTTGTAACTGTTTTTTGCTCATCTCTCAGGGTATCAGGCACAACCACATCCGAATTTGTCATCAATCTTGGAACACTTGATGCACGCGTATATGAGATAGATAGAGGGAGATTTACACCCCATTGAACCGGATAGAATTTCCCAAGAATGAAGTTTCCAGTGTATGTTTGCGTGAGTATCGTCGCTTTATTATTTGTCGAAGATGAGTGGTATCCGTATGACGATGTCCTGTTGGTGCTCGTCAATCCGTGGAAATCGTCGTCTGTTTTTGTTATGTTAGCGTTGAAAGTCGCAAAATCCGCAGCGTTGATGCTCAATTCACCCTTATACGCTCTCCCGTTCTCTTTTCGTATGTCACTGATGACTAACTCATCGCACCAAACTTCGCCCGATATTGGAAAATTGTGGTCGGGATTTATTATCCCCACCTCGAAGCGTTTTATATTCGTCAGCGTCGGCGAACCGATGATATGATAATATCCTTTTCCATCAGCGGTCAAAGAATCAGGTAAAGTAGTATCTGCCGTATCGCTCAGTGCCTCTTGATATTGTTCCTTGAAAAATGTTATGTCGTCGAATGGGATTTCGATTTTATTGCTCTCGCTCCATCCATTTTTAAGAGGCATAGTTCGATATTCGTAAAAACTTCCTTGGTCGTCGCCCATTCGGAAGAAAAATATCGGTGGTGTGCCTTCGGAATTTAGGCTGTCGAAATATACCCACATAGTCAATTTACCATATTGCGTATAATCTTCTGCATCGGTGAGCGTTTTTATCGCATATACAGTGTCGAGCGGGGGCAGATTTTTATATTTTAGCACGAGCGACTGTTCCGCCTGTGTCAGTCCTGTTGTAGGGTCTCTTTCGCCGGCGACACCAGGAGGAGGTTCGTAGTCCTGATCCTCCTGCGAATTTTTTACAGCGATTTCAAAATGGTCGAAGTCTTCGTCCCACTGGTTGTGGACAAATGAAATTTGCGCAATCTCTACATCGGAATGTCCATCTTCGACGCCTGTAAGCCAAAGACGAATGTATTTTATATTTTGAAAATCGGGATTTCCAACTTCCGTTCTATGCCAAACTCTGCCGTCATCGACAGTCGTATAAAGCGAATCCATAAGCGGAATTCGATATAATCGCCAGCCATTGTATTCAGTTCCATCGACAACAAATATGTCGCTACTTAAATCCAACTGAAACTCGAAATATTCGTTAAATGTGCTAAGAACACCATCTCTGTTTAAGTCTTCGGTATCGGGTTTTCTAATTCCGATTGGGTCTTTTATGTTACCTTCGGTGCCGTTTATGTGCGAATAATCGTTCGGGTCCACATCAGGATTATAACTCCAGTCATCGCCATCTGGGTCGGGATTTGTTATTGGGTCATATCCCGGCTCGTCGACATCGAAAAGGGTGTCTAATCCCGTGTCTTCATCCTGATTTAAAATATTGTCGTATATTCCGCCCACGGGTTTATCTTCGGTATCAAGATGTCCATTATCATTTGCATCCTCGCTAATGCGTCCTATATCGATGCTCAAAATTCCTTCATCGCCTTTTACCCAAACTTCTAAAAATTGCGCATTCTGCTGGTCTTGATATGCAGGATTTATATACTGCATTACTCCCCCCCAAGGCAGTGAATCTCCAGGAACAGTTGTCGTATCGTAAAATTCTATGTGAAGCACATCTGTGGAACTTTCCTCAGAGCGCACTTCCCTATTGGGCCATATATCTCTTACAGGAACTCTGTCATAAGGATTATACCATATTACTTTTGCTCTCGGTTGCCCGCTGTATCCCGCTGGTGGACTTGCGGGTGTCCACATCGTTCTCGTAATAGAAATTTGGTCGGTGCCTTTACTACCTTCGAAATCGTCGAGATACGCTTCACCAAGCGTATTTGGATTAGACAATATCTGTGCTGCCTCGAGAGAAAGTGTTACATTGGACGGCGTATCGGTTTGCAAAAGAGGCAGTGCATCTATTGCGCTTGTGAGAAATGGCAAGTCTTGTGATAATCGCAAATCGGAATCGTATAGAAATGTTTGAGATGGCTCTCCGCCGACGCGAGGGCGACGCTCTGGCGTAGTTACACCCTTATATAATCCTGTAATACCGAACCATGAATTTTCTCCGAGGTCGTATTGAATTCTGCTGCCCAAGAGCGTTTTTTGCTGTAAAGCGAATAACGGCTGTGCTTCATAAGTTATCTCGATGCTCGCATTCGGGTCTCTGGCACGGTCAGATAACAGTCGAACCTGACCGATTTCATATATTATCGAATAATCCTGGTCTTTTATCAATTTCTCGCCATTTAATTTAACAACTTCACTTCCTGGAATAATGTTGTATGCGTTAAGATTAATAACGGTCGAAAATCCCTTCACTTCGGCAAATATGAACATATGATTGCTATATCCCCAATCTGTGGAACTTGTAGAATTGTATATTGCAGGATTTCGCAACGAATCGGGGAAATTAGCGAGACCTGGCGATATTGCCACATCGATATCCTGCGGGTCGAATGGATGCGGTACCGTAAAAATCAATTCCCCTCGAGAAGCGTCAATATAATATGAAGATTGGTCGACGATACCGTCGCCATTGGGCACTAAATCACCATTCACATCTATCGAGTCCATTCCATACCAAGTCAGCATAAACACATTGGAATTATCGGGTGTAGTTTCAATCGAATCGGGTGTAATTTTTCTAAATAGATGAATAAAAGTTTCGTCCAACTGTATATCGCGCATATTAAGGTCATAGACATTTCGCCATTCATAATTCCAGCAAGGATGGTCTGATGTGAGTGTGGACGGTTTTATCATTTTTAGGTAAACCGTATCTCCGCTGGCAAAACCGACCGTGTCGGCTGTCCCGTCAGTATGAGAAACAATATATCTCACTCCTATAATATCGTTGCTGCCAGCGGGTGTGTTCAATCTAAACCAGCCAGCCTTTCTGTTCACGAAATACTGTGATGGGTCTATGAGAACAAAATATCCGGACTCGGTGCTATCACTGGTTGTCAATTCAGATGGCAAATCATCGGGACTATTACCGGGGTTCACGAGCACCCAACCAAAAATATAGGAACCCGAAAGTCCCGTGCTATAAAGTTCAAAGAAACTGATAGAATCCTCTGGGTTAAAGGTAAACGAGGCATATTCATCGGAAATATAGTAGTATGTTCGATGTTTATATTCATAGTCCTCTATATGAATTCTATCCTGTGTGGCACTGGGGTGAAATGTTCCCTTTTGTGTATTCGCCTTTTCCTGACTGGCAATCGCAGTTATATTCCAATCGCCGACCTGAAATACGCTCTTGATACCGAATAATCCCTGCACACGCTCGCTGTATCCGATTAGCGATGCTCCTTTGAGCGCGAGAGTTGTATTTCCCGCTTCGATAGACTGAACGACATCGTCTTCTTCGCCTTTATAATTGATGTTTATTGTATTTTCGAGGTCGGTTTCGCGCTGGCTGTCCTGGTCAACTTTGACCTTTATTTTCGAGCCAATATTCCCCGTGATTGTGAAGCGCGAATCCTGTTCCATCTGGAGTTGAGGCCACTTGCTACCCATATATGCTTCATTGTCCGACCATTCGCTGCGACCGGATAAAGAAATCTTATATGAACCGTTTATGGCAAGACCCGCACCGCCTGTGCCAATAATCGTTCTTACCCCGGGCGGAAGATTTTCCATAGGGATTTCTATCTTTTTCTTCTTCTCTTTTTGTTCCTTCTTCGCGTTTTTTATTTCAATTTGCCACCGTTCCCATTCGATATCTGCGAGGAATGAATCTATCGATACGGCGCGTGGAGCATAAATATCTTCGCCATCGATTGTTTCGTATAGAAAAACTACACCGAGTTCGAAATCTACGACCGCAAGATGTTTCGCATTCACGGCATCATAGGAAAGGCACTTTTTAGACTCCGAAATAGAGATAAGGTCGGGTTGAAACCTGTCCTTTATCGGAAGGAAATACCTACCTTCGCTTTGCAAAGAAATATTCAGTGTGGCAAAAGCGACAGTAGCATAAATGACAATAATATGTATGAACGCAAACTTTTTTAAAAACATGCTCGTGCATAAAGGTTAATCAAATTCATAATGCAGTGGAAAAAGAAAATATCCCTCCTATCAATTTAAGCGAGCATTTTTTATTTTTTTGCGTTCATGCCGCTGTAATAATATAGTTCAAAATCTCAAATACAAAGCGCCACCCAAAAATAAGTTTAATAAACATCCCAATCCCAAATAATATTATAGATAACTAAAATGCCCAAAAGATTTAATTTAAGATTGAAAATGTTCAAGAAGCGCTATTGTATGGATAATATTCTCTTAGGTGAAATGTGTCAAGTATTATTTTATTTCGCTGCTTAAAAGTGATTTAATTCTTTCTTTAACAGCCTTATAAGTGGGAGATGCGACAAAACTGGCTCGAGAAATTACATTATCACCGATTCGTTCTTGGAGATAGAACATTCTTTTGTTAACGATTTTTGCCGAAAGCCACATTTCACGGCGCTTCTTGCCATTTCTAAAAAGCCA
>JALTEE010000434.1 GCA_027007865.1 bacterium | reverse complement strand
CCCCAGACATAGTCGGTGAACCAACCTAAACCCATAAATTCGTCACAATTGTCGGCTCCGCCGCTTCCACCCTGCGCACCGGAATTTCCCGCACCGGAACCACCTCCGGCATAACCTCCGTAGCCGCCTTCCGAAGTCGCCCAATTGCCGCCATTTCCACCACTGCCGCCGGGATAACCAGAGCCGTTGCCATCGATTGTTCCATAGATGAAAATCGTATCGGCATAAATCGACATTTTGCCACTGTTGGTGAATAATGGATTGTATGCTTTTACTACGAGTTGTGCACCCGATGAAACAGTAAATTTGTTTATGTTGTAAAATTTCCCGAGTATTGTTCGTTTGCTTGATATTGTGAGGTTTCCGCCGCCCCAATTAGTAGAATCGCCTGAAGAGACATATCCGTTGGTTTCGCCATATAAATTTACATAGTCGATAGCCATATCAAAACCGTCATAGCCATAGTAATCGAAGCAGAACGAAACCTGTGCGTGTCTGTCAGTCAGCGAAGTAAAGTTTATGCTTTTATATGAGCAGGAGGCATTTTCATCGTAATAGGTATAGAGATAATATGTTCCGCCATCGACGGAGTAATATAGATAAAGCCAATTATACCAGCCGTTCCCATAATCTGTGGCGGTCATCGTGAGATAAAAGTGGAGATTTATATTATAGCAAGATGATGTGTTGATGTTAGGCGTGAATAAATATTCGTCCTGCCAATCCGTGTTTTGCCAGTAGATAGCAGCGGAATATGAGCCGGAACAATGATAGGAACTGTTTTGATGCCAAGTGTTTGTTCCCGAATGGCTTCCACTTACAGACCATCCCGATGGCGGAAATGTGCTTCCCTCGAACGATTCCGACCAAAATGTCGATGCCATCGCTTCGTCGGGGGACATCGTTCTTGCGAATCCCGTCACTTCGATAGGTTCGCCCGGTTCGATTGGGACAATTGCAGTGTCTCGCTCGACTACTATACGCAGCGGGGGACGGACTTCTATCGGCAATTTTTCCCATTCCTTTGGAATTGTATATTCCGAGGGCGCACCGGAAATATCGTTGTCGCGAATTAAAACTTTTCTGCTGGCAAAATTTCGAGATTTTGTAGGCGGAGCAGAGGAAGACGGTTTTATAGGTTTTGCAGATTTTGGGTGTTTAGGTTGTTGCAAGACTTTTTTAGCGAATACATCTCGCGGTAATTCACCTTTTTTGTGGTGTTGTCTCGGGTCGCCGACCGTTGGAATTTCTCGCTCGAGTTGTTCATCATCAAGCGATTTGAGCGAATCTATAATTTTTAGAAGACGATTGTGCCGTGCAGCAGCATCTTTTGGAGTCAGCAGATTTTGTTCGAGTATAATCGCATTTATTCGAGGCTCGAGCGACTCGACAGCATCGATTATTTTGTGTGCAGCATCGACGCGAGTGGAATATGTGGGATTGCTGCGGACATTGTCGAGCATTTGAGAAAGCGAAGACGCCTGCATATTGAGGAGATTATCGAGTTTTGCGCTTTTGCCGGATAATTTAGAGTAATCGTCGGCGAGGAAGTTGAAAAATTGCCCACCGTAGCAAATTGCAAATAAAAGTAAAAATGATAAAATGAATTTTTTCATTATCCCCCTCCAATTA
>JALTEE010000433.1:876-1633 GCA_027007865.1 bacterium | reverse complement strand
GTATAATCTGTAGCTTAACACATATGCTGCGGCAAGTGTTAAAACTATCCAAAAAGGAAATCCTTGGATTGTACCTGCACTCATGGCAATGTATCCACTCGAGTATTTTAGAAACTCCAGTACGAGCATATTTATAGCGCCAATGGTTTGTTTATCTTTCCAGCGCGTGTATACTGAGCTGTGCAAGAAGTTTAAAATGCCACACAGTATCAATAGTGCTGCAAATAGAGTATTTACGAATAAAGCCAATCCCAGCCCTACCAGTAAGGCAATATACATGAAAGAGCTTTCTTTTTCAATAGTTACCTTTCCTGTTGCTAAAGGCTTCTTTACCCGATATTCTGGATCTGCTTTATCTTGCTCGAGATCATTTATGTCGTTTAATGAATATACGCTTGTGTATGCAAGTATAAACGCTATATATCCAAGAGTTGCAGGTAAGAGGTCGAAATATTGGTGTATGACTACAAAAAGTGCCACGCCAATCAAATATTGAAAGGTGTTTTTAGGAAGATTCACCAGGTGGCTGCTGCTGTATACTTTTTCTTGAACAACCGTTTTAGTTTTGTTAGGTATTGTCTTTTGTTGTTTTTTTACTTTTGCAGAGTCTATTCTATTCATATCGCACCTTTTATTTCTTGTATTGCACTCTTCACGCTTATGTATGTTTGTTTGCCTTTTTGTAGATCTTTGAGGGTTATTTTGTTTTCCTTTTGCTCTTTTTCTCCGATTATAATTGCAAAAGGCACATTCTTTT
>JALTEE010000433.1:0-866 GCA_027007865.1 bacterium | reverse complement strand
CACTTGCATTTGCATCTCTTAATTGTTTTGCTATTGTTAATGCGTAATCTTTGAATTCTGGTTTTATGCTTGCAATAAATACCTGTGTTGGTGATTTCTTTGGATTTATTATGCCTTCTTTTTCTATTATGTATGCAATCCTACTCACTCCTAAACCTATTCCTGTTGCGGGTAAGTCTCTACCTGATATGTTCCCAATAAGCTTATCAAATCTTCCCCCAGATCCTATGCTTCCTATGTCTTCATAGCCTTTTGCGATTGTCTCAAATACAACGCCCGTATAATAATCCAATCCGCGTACTATACTGAGATCGAGTTTCACATATTTTGCATACCCTACTTTTTCCAATATGTCATATACGCGCTCCAATTCATCTATGCCTTCTTTTCCGTTGGGTATATTTGCGATTTGAGCGCGTACTGCATTTAGCACCGCTTTGAAATCTCCTTTTATTTGCGTTGCTGAAAGTATCCCTTCAATCTCCTCTGTTCTGAAACCTTTTTCTCTTAGTTCTTTTTTTACGCCAGATTCGCCTATTTTTTCCAACTTATCTATGCTTCGAAGTAAATCGGGTATTCTATCCTCTGATATATTGCTTTTTATTGCAAGTGCATCCAATATCTTTCTATTATTTATTCGTATTGTCACGCGGGGCAATTTTAGAGCTGTGTATACATCTATTGCTGCACAGATTATCTCTGCATCCGCCTCGGGGCTTTTGCTCCCCACTATATCGATGTCTGCCTGCCAAAACTCTCTATATCTTCCTGCTTGCGGTCTATCATATCTCCAGGCTCTATCAATCTGGTATCTCTTAAATGGCAACAATATATTCGGATTCATTGCTAAATATCTTGCAAGAGGG
>JALTEE010000432.1 GCA_027007865.1 bacterium | reverse complement strand
ACACAGCGGGAACAAACAAGTCGATATCAATCAAATCGTTTCCGTGAAACCCGATTTCGTTCTTTCCCATGATAATACCGCAGCGATACAGAAAAAGTTCGAGCAAATCGGTGTCGAAAAAATATTCGACCCGCAAATGCCTGTTATAGTTCTCGACCACACCGTTCCTGCATCGACTGCGCAGTATGCAAACAATCACAAGTCTATACGGGAATTTGTGGAATTGCAGCAAATCGTTCATTTTTACGATATGGGCAGAGGAATATGTCATCAAGTTCTTTCGGAAGAAGGCTTTGCATTTCCCGGTGCGTTAATTCTTGGAGCAGATTCTCACACGACAACTTACGGAGCGTTCGGCGCAGCGAGCGCCGGCATCGGAAGGAGCGAAGTCGCTGCTATATGGGCAACAGGCGAAATGTGGCTGCTCGTTCCACCGACTATCAAAATCACCGTTGATGGCAAATTGAATAACGGCATAACATCGAAGGATTTAATGCTTCACATAATCGGCGACATTGGCGCAGACGGCGCATTATATAAATCTATCGAATTTTATGGTGAGGCAATCGTTGAAATGACAATGGCAAGCAGAATGGTGCTGTCGAATATGGCTGTCGAAGCGGGCGCAAAATTCGGAATTATTCCACCCGATGGTAAAACCGATGAATTTTTGAAAGGCATCGCGCGAAAAAAATACACAAAATATTTCGCCGACGATGATGCAAAATATGAAAGCGAATTGCGATACGATGCATCGAAAATCGTTCCTGTTGTTGCAGCGCCGCATACTGTCGATAATGTTTTGCCAGTATCCGATGCTGCGGGAACGAGAGTGCATCAAGTTTTTCTCGGCACTTGCACAAACGGCAGAGCGGAAGATTTTCATCGTGCAGCGGAAATTCTCGCAAGGCGCAAAGTTGCTAACGGCACAAGATTGCTTATGTTTCCTGCGAGTTCGAAAGTGTTGAGCGAAATCATTTCCGATGGCACGGCACAAAAGTTAATCGATGCGGGTGGAATTCTTATGAACCCCGGCTGCGGACCTTGCCTCGGCGCTCACGAAGGCGTTCTCGCAGATGGAGAGGTATGCGTATCCACAGCGAACAGAAATTTCTTGGGCAGAATGGGAAATAAAAATGCAAAAATATTTTTGGCAAGTCCATACACAGCAGCAGCGGCAGCGGTCGCAGGAAAAATTGTAAATCCATTGAAAATGATGTGAACACACAATTTTAGCCGCGTGGTGAAAATTTCTATTTTATATCCAAAATCTTGTTTTTCCCATCGACGATGACAGTGAGCGGTTCTCTGTATTGCCATTCTTCCGATGTCGCATATACATACGAAATTACGATAACTCTGTCGCCTACCATCGCTGTTCTTGCCGCGGGGCCTTTGAGCGCTATAATGCCCGAATCTTCCTTGCCGGGAATAACATAGGTCCAGATGCGATTGCCATTTTCAAGATTGACGACCTGAACCTGTTCCCACGGCTCGATATCCGCGGCTTCCATCAATCTTGTATCGATTTCTATGGAGCCGTCATAGTCGAGGTCCACCGCTGTTACTTTGACTTTGTGCAATTTAGATTTGCAATATATACGCATCATTATATTTCCCTCCGGTTAAAATC
>JALTEE010000431.1 GCA_027007865.1 bacterium | reverse complement strand
TGTTATAAGAGAACTACTTTTACCTCCAATTTTTGGATTTTTACCTCCATGCCTAACTCATTGTGTTTCATAGTGATAGATATTTCCTGTTGCCCCTCATCTGTCCCGACAGGGCGGGACACCTTCTCCCAAAGAGAGAAGGGAATCCTCCTTTCTCCTTGGGGAGAAAGGAGTTAGAGGATAAAGGGGATAAATAAAAACGCATATCAAAGAACTCAAAAATCACCCATTTTGCAGGGTTCATTGATAATTACAAAGTATTTAAATTTCACAGCTCACTGCTACATTATAACTTTTTATAATCTAAATGCAACAAAAATTTTGAAATAGTTTTCTTTTTTTATTGGGCGAGAATATTTCATTCCCGCCCAATTTTATTTTTAACTTACGGCAGCTGACCTGGTTGAGTGCCGCCATACACAGTTCCGGCTGAATTCGTATTGAATGCTCCACCAAATGCTGCACTACTAGAAGGAGCATAAGTATCCACAACATTATAACTCGCGACAGATGAAGGTGCAGTCGAAATATCATTCAGGTCGAATGTTGTGGAGCCATCGCCATTGCCAAGAAGAGTATTATGAAATATCTGACATGTACAATTTTGAATACGCAATCCGTCATTAGTACTGCCAAAAACAACATTGTTATCGACTAATAAATTTGAATTATAAATATCAATACCCACACTACAATCAGTAATCTTATTGTTCTTTATTATCCCGCTCGTGATGCTATAAATATAAATACCATTTACAGTGGTTCCTTTCCCAAGAATGTTATTACCGATTATATCCAATCTGTCCGCATTCAATCCATAAATTCCGTAACTACCACAGTTAATGAAATCATTCGATTGAACAGTTACATCGGTTCCCGACTGCGCATAAACACCTATGTTGGAGTCGATGAAATGATTTGCTTTAATTTCAGCGGAAGCGGAATTATTGACATCGAGCGCAGTAGTCGTGCCACCAGATTTGAACCTATTCGATTCGAAATAGCCGAATGTTCCGGAACCGACTAATGTAATTGCATCGAATATGTCGCAGCCATCAATATGAACTTCCGTGCTTCCCGATGCAGGCGGATGAAAGTTCGCTGCCACATTGAACTTGCAGTCGGATATAGTCCAATTGCCTTCTCCTTTAATCCCCATATTGAAATCGCATTGCTCGATTCTACCACCGTCTACCAGTCCGAGCGTATCTGTTCCGCCAATAGCATCAAAATTGCAGTTCCGTGCAACTGCGAGTCCGCCCGACATTTTCACATTACCGGTGAACCAACAACCATCTGCAATACCTGAAAGATTTACATCGTTTTCGAAGTGAATGTAATATGCTTCGGAATTGGGGTTGAAATCGATTGGTGCTCCTGTAACAGCTGTGTTTTGCTGCCCTGAGCCACGAAGAACAACAGTAGAATTAACAACAATAGGATTCGCGATATTATATGCGCCGGGGGCAATTTTAATAATAGCATTTGGCAAACCATTCGCTACATTTATTGCTATTTCGAGGTTGGTAAAATCAGCATTTCCCATTCCGACAGTGATAACATTCAGCTGTTCCCAGTCGGTTCTCTTGTTCATACCAATAGCGGATGCATCATTAGTTCCGAGTTCGAGAGAGTCGGTAACTCTCATATCACCCTCGAAATATCCTGCCCAATTGGTATCTCCAAATGCTGCATAGCCATAAACTCCGATTGCTGTAGTACCACTTTCAGCAATACCTGCTACTCCTATTGTCTGTACAGAGGTATCGGATGTAGCAGTTATAAATGCCCCCCAGGTATTCGACCCTGTAATAGGAGTTACTGATGCACTGCCATTTTGATTATTGACGGTCAGTCCGGGATAACCTAAATCGTTTATACTATTGCTATTAAATATTACCGCCCCACTATCAACTTGGAAAATATGGTCATTATCCAATGCAGTATTTCTTCCAATGATAACCGTATCACCTCTGACATTGCGGGGATAAAGATAATTTCCTGTGCGTGTCCAGTCGTTGTCGGGAGAAGATAATAGGTCTATCCAACTTGTGCCATTGTAATAATAAAGCGAATGCGTAGTAGCATCGGAATAGATAACACCTTCACTATCGGTAGGAGCAGTTCCTGGAATGAGAAAAATGCCATGGTCAAATTCTCCACCGTAATTCTGGGTTGCAATACGACCATTTGTACCGGAATGGACATTGTATCCACGAACTCCCGCATAATCATCGGGTCCATCTACTACACCGAATACTCCATAACCGCCATCTTCGGCATAACCATAGACAGCATCGATATAATAACTTGTGTATCCATAGACAGCTGCTCCACCCCATGAATCTGGATGTCCAGCAGGGTAACCGCCATAACCGAGATACCCGAGAGCTGTATCGTTAGCACCATAATCTCCAAGACCCATAATTGCGGTTTGAGCACCAGTGCCGCCAAAGTTTATAACCTTTAAGTAGGTTTCTTCCAGTGTATCGTAAACTTGAACATAAGCGTTATTATTAGCGTAAATATACGGGTCGGTTGCGTGGTCAGTCCAAAGGCCGCTTCCGGTGGGTAGAACTTGCCAGCTGAAATGTCCTGCGCCATCGGCTGTAAGAACCTGTCCAGCAGTACCTGTGCCAACACCATCATTAATGCCACCAACTATTCGCAAATCCCCGCCTAAACCTGTATTACCGTCTTCATCCACATAAAAAACCGTTGTGCCAACAGAATTCTGAACAAGAAGCGAATCATCCGAGGAATTATCCGCATCAATTTTGGCGATGAAATCTGCATTCGATTCGAACAAACCCGAATTAGTATGGAAATTACCAGTTCCCAATGATACATTACCCGCGGGAGACCAGTAATTTGCATCGTTCCAAATTCCGTTCCCTGGTGGAACCGCTCTGTGATTTATATATAATGTAGCAACTGACGGGTCGTCAGCAGAAAGATTGAGAGCACCGTTTGTCGAGCCGTTCGCATTTATATCGACAGGACCTGCATCAGCAGTGATACTTCTTCCACCTCCAGAACTGCCACTATTATAGCATTGGTCCAGCGTAGGAACGGATCCGCCACCGCCGACAACTGTCAAATCCCACGAGCCATCGGCATCCTCGGAAATAACAACAGAGGCATCGCTGGAACGAAGAAGATAGTCGCCACTCGAATCGCGATAGTGCAATGCTTCAAGTGTATCGCCGATTGTAGCATTACCACCGATATCGAGATTGCCATCGGCGCTGATATTACCAGCACAGATTTCGACAGAGGGTGGCGCAGAACCGGTAGGTGCATATAAAAGAACATCGTCTAAATATACACCGTATCCATAGTCTTCTATTCCAAGAAACTTAATCTGATAAGTTGCGGAAAGTGATGGCAGTGTAATGCTTGCAAATGTCCAACTCGGTATATCGTTATAATATCCGATTAAAAGATTCCAACTTGTGCCGCCATCATCGCTGTAATAGACTTCGAGACTATCCTGGTCACCACTCCACGCATTTTGATAGTGCCAAAATTCGAGAAATGCAGAACCATAAGTTGATAAGTTCATTGTGGGAGTTATAAGTTCCGTTCTATCGTGGCGTTCGGTATTATATGAAAATTTTGCACTATTTGAACCAGAATGAGCATCTGCATTAGATTGTATCCAATCTGTTGTTCCAACAACATAATTTTGCGTCCATCCTGTCGGCGGGAATGTTCCGCCCTCGAAACCTTCAATTAGTAATGTGTCAATTGGCACAGCGCCGCCGCCGAATTTTGCACAACTTGCCGAGATATTATCATCGAAATATACAGTATCGCCAACCGCTTGAATGCTGTCAGTGATAAGTTCGCCGTAAATTTTCGTCTGCGCCATCAAAACCATCGTATCGGCAGGGTCTTCGGCAACTGTCCATAGTGTATCCTTTCCACTGTCAGTAATACCGACTATTTCGTCGATAGCGTCCTGAACATTGGTCGCGAGAAGCCCACTCATAGTATTGTCATATCCGACAATTCCCGCACCACCGGAAGTCTTCAAACCTGTGCCATCGAATATCACATCGCCAGCGGATGTTTTAAGTTCGAGATTTCCAGCAGGACCATCGGCTATAATCGAGGGCGCCGGCGTGCTGAAAGTCACATAGTAAATACGAAGATTATCAACCATCCAATACCACGCATAATTAGCATCGTCATCATATTTGAACTTCACCTGAAAATTAGCATTAACATAGGGGGAAATATCATAACTGACCAATCCCGATGTGTCCGCCGTGAACTCATCCAATAATATCCACGATGTGCCATCATATACAAAAAGACTGCAAACATCAGTAGAAAAATTATTATAATATTGATTGAATTCGAGGAAAACAGGATTACTACCAGCAGGTGTAAGGTCGACAATAGGAGAGATAGCGGTTGCCGATGTTGTTACACCAGAACCCATATTATCATCATCTACTATTAAAAATGTTCCTGAACAACCACCACTTGCAGTTCGAGCACCTGGATTTGTTATCGTCCATACAGCGCCGCCAGATAGATACTGCGTTGTATCCCAATCAGAGATATTTCCATCTTCGAAATCATCTGTCCAAATATCGTTTTGTGTAGCTGTCATATATACTCCGAAATTTCCCTCATTTGCAACCCAGAATTTTGCCGGTTGCGCAACCGTATCCTGATTTTGAATGAAATTGGAATCATTGACGGAAGCTCCACCTATGTCAGATGAAGCAACTTTTTTAATTACGCCATTATCTATTGTTAGAAGGGAATCGTGAACCGCATCATCGGGAAGATTGCCGACCATCAAAGAGCCAGCCACAGAAGCAAATCCATATTCGTTGACATCAAACACTACATTCGTATCGCCATTATAAACGCGGAAATGGTCATCAGAATTATTGTTAATGTCGAGCAAAATTCTCGTGTCCCCATTAGTGCCGATGTATTTCCCCGCTGCTTGAACGATGTTTCCGCTTGCGTATATCGCAGGACCTGTGGAATCGTTGCAAGCATAAACCGCCGCTGCTGTGCTTGCGGAAATTCCATTCTTACCGACTTTCGCATAAAGGGCTCTGCCGTGTCCGGGATTCAATGTAATGCTTACAGAATTGTCACCGGTTATTGTATTGCCGAGGTCGTAGGCATCCTGCAAAGAACCTCCGGGAGGTATTGCAGCAAGTTCGTCGATTGCTGCCTGAACATCGGTCGCAGTCAATCCGCTTGTGGTATTGTCGTAGAAAATGCTTCCCGCAACGGCGTAATATGCCGTGTCTGCAAAAATTGCATTTACAGTATTGTCCGCCCACATTGCGCGAAATTCGGCATTGATTTGCTGGCGAGGTGAAATAGCAGTAAATCCGCTACCATCGTCGATTTGGATTTCCGCATAGAGCGCGCCTGCGATATATGACGATGGAACATCGAAGTCGAATATCGTGGAAAAAAGCCCATGCAAAACAACAACATTCACCGATGTATCGGCGTCCACAATAGTTCCGCCTGTTGGCGCATCGTAGATTAGCATCGCAATGTTCACCGTATCATTGACACCAACACCAGCGGTGTTAGTCAATTTGCCCTGATAACTCACAGGCACGGCGAATGCACTCGTAATAACAACGAGCAGAAACAGAACAAAAATCCTCCTAACCACAAATACCTCCTCGAACAAAGTTTCCTATTTCATTTCAATTTCATTTTTATAATAAACATTATATATGAAAATATGGCAACTTTTTTTTATGAAATTTAAAAATATTTTTTAAGGGTAGGTAATACAG
>JALTEE010000430.1:3290-5813 GCA_027007865.1 bacterium | reverse complement strand
TTAATTTGCAACTATTATCTTTATTTACTAATTTTGCCATATAATAAGAAAAATCTAAATCTTTCAACCAATTTTCAACACTTCTATAAGAATTTAGTTTAGGGTATTCTACTTTAAAAGAATCCTTTTCTTCATTGGCATTGGCTTGTAGGGAAGCGTCACGAGATCTTCAATAGATACTGGCGTTGCTGAGACATTGGCACCTTTAAACAACTCACCTGAAAGTTTAAATATTTCGTATGAAAAAATTTAAGGAAGGTAAAATATGTCGAGAGTAGGCAAAAAACCAATAGATATTCCGAAAGGCGTGCAAATAAGTGTCGAATCGGATAATACAGTTCGTATAAAAAGTTCCAAAGGCGAGCTGTCGCAATGGGTGGACCCGATAATCGAAGTCGTTCAGGACGGAGATAAATTGCTGGTAAATCGCAAGGCAGAAACTCGCCGCGCTCGCTCTATGCACGGATTATATCGAAATCTGCTGGCAAATATGATAATCGGACTTTCGCAGGGCTTCGAGCGAAAACTCGAAGTCATCGGCGTCGGATACAAGGCAGAGCAGCGAGGAAGAGCGATTATGTTGTCTCTGGGATATTCTCACCAGATATTTTTCGTTCCGCCGGAAGACATCGAAGTAATCGCTGAACCTGTCGCTACAAAAGTATATGCAGCAGGCACACCCAGCCAATATTTAACCGCGGTAATAACCGTTAAGGGAGCTGATAAACAGCAGGTAGGACAGGTTGCCGCAAAAATTCGCTCTTTCCGCAAACCCGATGTATACAAGAGCAAAGGAATTAGATATATAGACGAGAGAATATCGCTCAAAGCCGGCAAAACCGGTGTATAGCGAGTTTCTGGAGGATAAAATGAGAAGAACACAAATTTTGAAAAAGTATCACAGAAGAAAACGGCGGATTTTCAGGGTGCGAGGAAAAATCTCTGGAACATCTGAAATCCCGAGACTATGTGTATATCGAAGTCTGCGACATATATATGCACAACTCATCGATGATACAAAAGGTATAACGCTCACTACCGCATCGACTTTGAGCGGCGAAATAAAAAATGATGTCGCTGGAAAGAAAAAAACGGAAGCGGCAGTTTTTGTTGGAAAACTCATTGCAGAAAAGGCAAAAAGCCTCGGAATCGAAAAAGTTGTATTCGACAAGCACGGTTTCAAATATCATGGTAGAGTAAAAGCGCTTGCAGATGGCGCTCGCAAGGGCGGACTAAAATTCTAAATTCATATAATTCCGAAACTTTAAGGAGGACATAGATTGGCAAGAGGTAGAAAAAAGCCGAAAGACGATTATTCCGAAGGTTTTGAGGAACGAGTGATTTACATCAATCGAGTTGCCAAAGTTGTAAAAGGCGGTAAAAATCTCAGTTTCACCGCTATTGTTGCAATCGGCGACAAAGCAGGGAGAGTCGGTGTTGGATTGGGTAAAGCACGGGAAGTTTCCAGTGCAATTCAAAAAGGAAACGAAATTGCACAGCGAAATATGAAAACTTATCCGCTATCCGATGGCGGTCGGACAATTCCTCATCCTGTTCTCGCCGAGTTCAGGTCAACAAAAGTTCTAATTAAACCCGCTGCGCCTGGAACGGGCGTAATTGCTGGTGGAGCTGTTCGAGCGATACTCGAAGCAGTCGGTGTTCAGGATGCAATTACGAAAGTCCTTGGCTCGCGAACACCCGTTAATATTGCTTATGCAACGGTTCAAGCGCTCGACGAACTCGAAAGTATGCAGATGGTTGCAAATAGAAGAAAAATCCCGCTGGAAAAATTGAAGAGATAATTTTTATGTATTTTTGTATAAATAGTTATTGATTTTATTTTGTAGCAATTTAAGAGGTTGCAATAATGAAAAAGGTGAAAATCACACAGGTAAAAAGCGGCATAGATTACCGCAGAAGTCAGAAGGATACATTGCATTCGCTCGGTCTCGGCAAAATGCATCGCACTGTGGTGCACAACGCAACACCGCAGATTATGGGAATGATTAAAAAAGTCAGACACCTCGTCGAGTATGAGGAATTTGAGGAGGAATAAATGTTTCGTATAGGAAACTTAAAACCGCCGAAGAGAACGCTTAAAAAACGCAAACGCATCGGTCGCGGCAATGGCTCTGGCTGGGGCAAAACCAGCGGCAGAGGGCACAAAGGCGCTCTTTCCCGAAGCGGAAGTAAAAAGCGCGCCTGGTTCGAAGGTGGACAGATGCCATTGGTGCGAAGAATGCCTAAAAAAGGTTTTTCAAACTACCCGTTCCGAAAAAGATTTCAAGTCGTGAACATCAGAGAACTATCGCGGTTCGAAGCCAATACTGAAATCACGCCGGAACTTTTACGAAAGAAAAATATCGTTCGCCGACCAGGTCCGATAAAACTTCTCGGCGACGGAGAAATCAGAGTAGCGCTTGACATCAAACTTCACAGCGCATCCAAAATTGCAGTTGAAAAAATCGAGACAGCAGGCGGAAAATTCGAGGAGATAGTATGAGAAAGCTTTTGGAAAGCTTA
>JALTEE010000430.1:0-3280 GCA_027007865.1 bacterium | reverse complement strand
GCTTATCGAACACATGGAAAATTCCCGATTTACGACGGAAAATTCTATATACGATGTTATTTATCGTTCTCTATCGTCTCGGCGGGCACATTCCGCTACCGGGAATAAATTTACACGCGCTTTCGGACTATTTTAAGACAGGTGGTATGGCTGGACCACTTCAACTTTACGATTTGTTTGTCGGTGGTGCTCTGCGACGGGCAACAATCTTTGCAACAGGAATTATGCCATACATCACATCTTCGATTATTCTCCAACTACTCGGCGCTGTCATCCCATATTTCCAACAATTGCAAAAGATGGGCGAAGAAGGACGAAGAAAAATCAATCTATATACACGCTATGGAACTTTGATTATAGCGCTTATCCAAAGCACAGGCTGGGTATTGTATCTCAAAGGACTGCCCGTTGTGGGAATGCCGATGGGATGGTTTTTGGTTCTCGGAGTAATCAGTATGACCACAGGCGCAGCAATTATTATGTGGCTCGGCGAACTTATTACTGAAAAAGGAATCGGAAATGGAATGTCGATAATTATTCTTGTGGGAATTATTGCACGACTGCCAGCCGCTGGAATTCAAGAATTTGTTTTAGTAAAAGAAGGCGGGCGCAGCATCGTCGAACTGACTGTGATATTGCTTTTTATCGTTCTATTCACTGTCGCAGCAATTTTGTTGACACAAGGGGCGAGATATTTACCTGTTCAATATGCGCGGCGGGTTGTTGGCAGAAAAGTCTACGGCGGGCAAGCAACCCATCTGCCGATTAAAATCGCCGCTTCTGGCGTAATAGCGATTATTTTCGCACAATCCGTGATGTTTCTCCCGCAGATGGTCATAAATATGCTGCCCGAAGGTGCTTTGGCGACATTTCTGGGTGATATGTTCAGCTATTCGAGTTTTGTATATAATTTAACTTATGGGTTGCTCGTGATTTTCTTCTGTTATTTCTATACAGCGGTCATATTCAATCCTGTGGATGTAGCAGATAATTTGAAAAAATATGGAGGATTTATTCCGGGTCGCCGTCCCGGACCACAGACGAGCGAATATATAGATAGAGTTCTAACACGAGTTACTCTTCCGGGCTCGATAGGTATAGCGCTTATCGCAATATTACCGATGTTGCTGATTAGAACAACGAACTTTTCATTCTGGTTCGGTGGAACAAGTATTCTTATTATTGTGGGCGTGGTAATGGATACATTGCAACAAATTGAAACTCATTTGTTAATGCGGCATTATGACGGATTTATGAAGAAGGGAAGAATTCGAGGGCGAAGATAGAATAATTAAAAATGTAAATTGACAATTTTACATCGAAATATTTGTGCAGCGATTTTTAACACGGAGCGTATTTTATGTATATATTATTTCTCGGTCCTCCCGGTTCAGGGAAAGGAACATATTCGCGGGTAGCGAGTGAACTTATGGATATCCCTATACTTGCCACGGGAGATATGTTGAGGGCTGAGATAGAGCAAAATACCGAATTAGGAAAAAGTGCTGCAAAATATGTTACATCAGGAGAACTTGTGCCCGACGATGTAATGTTTGGAATAATTAGAAATACTCTATCGCGAGAGGATATGAAAAACGGTGTCATTTTCGATGGTTTTCCGCGCACATTGGCGCAGGCGAAAATGCTCGACGAAATACTTTCGAATATGAACGCAAAAATCGATATGGTGGTCGAACTATATTCATCGGACGATGAGATAATAGCGAGGTTGAGCAATCGCCGAGTTTGCCCTAAATGCGGAAGAATATATCATCTCATAAATATGCCACCAAAAGTAGATGAAATATGCGATGATGACGGAACGAAGTTAATTCAAAGAAAGGACGATAAACCCGAAACAGTTAGACGACGCCTTAAAGTATATCATAAACAAACAGCGCCGATTATCGAGTATTTCAAGGCAAAAAAAGATATGTTCTATTTTAATATAAGCACAGGCGGTCCGCCCAAAATTGGAAGAAACAAGATGCTTAAAGTTTTTAGAGAACATAAAATCATTTGAGTTTTGGGAGGTTTTCAATAAATGATTATAAAAAAGACTCTGGAGCAGATTGATGGAATAAGAAAAGCAGGAGCAATTGTTGCCGAAATAATTGCGTCTATGGCTGAGGAAGCGAAACCGGGCAATACAACTGCGATGCTTCAGGATGTTGCGAAAACGGTTCTTGACAAATATAGAGCGAAATCGGCATTTCTGGGCTATCGACCAGGGCTCACTATGCCGGCGTATCCTGCGTATGTCTGTATATCTGTCAACGACGAGATTGTTCACGGAATACCGGGCAGCAGAAAAATAACTCCGCAGGACATTATCAGCGCAGATGTCGGAGTGCGATACAATGGATTTGTCGGAGATGCTGCTGCGACCTATGTTATGCCAAATGCTCCCAAGAAAGCGAAGAGACTTGCTTGGATAACATATCAGGCTTTGCACAAAGGCATTGCAGCGGCAAGAGACGGTGGAAAAGTGTCCGATATTTCATTTGCTGTGCAAAGTTTTGTGGAAGCGAATGGATATTCTGTTGTGCGTGACCTTGTGGGACATGGCGTTGGAATTCAACTTCACGAAGACCCGCAGGTGCCGAATTTCGTCGATAAAATGCACGATGCACCGTTGAAAAGTGGAATGACAATTGCTATAGAACCTATGGTGTGCGAAAACGGCTATGCAACGGTTACCACCGCAGATGGCTGGACTGTGAAAACCGCCGACGGCGGATTATCCGCTCATTTTGAGCATTCGATTGCGATTATTGGAGAAAAACAGGATATTTTAACGCTGTTATCGGATGGTTCCGAACCATATGTGCCACAAAAAGTTTTGTAGAAAATTACCAATCCCGTTCTGACGGGAAAATCAGACTAAAATGGCAAAGAAAAAAGATACAATTCAGGTTGAAGGAGTTGTTGAAGAAGCATTGCCAAACACCACTTTTAAGGTTAAATTGGACAATGGACATATAATTCTTGCCTATATTTCGGGCAGAATGCGTAGGAATTACATTCGAATATTGCCGGGAGACCGTGTAACTGTCGAATTGACGCCTTATGACTTGACAAGAGGAAGAATTGTATATAGATATAAGTAAAAGTGCAAAAGTATTATCATTAGATACAATTTATTAAAACAAAAGTATGCGATAAATGCGTTTTGAGAAAACAATTTACGGAGGATATTATGAAGGTCAAGGCATCGGTAAAGAAAATTTGTAGCAAATGCCATATCATCAAACGGCACGGCGTTGTTATGGTGATATGT